>CAJWOB010000006.1 GCA_913043885.1 uncultured Spirochaetaceae bacterium
GATCAGTCGATCTACGGCTGGCGGGGTGCCCGCATTGAAAACATGAACTTGTTTCAGAAAGACTTTCCCGATACACAGATCCTGCGACTGGAACAGAACTATAGATCTACAGGAACAATTCTCGCGGCCGCAAACAGCGTAATCGATCACAACGTTGGCCGAATGGGCAAAAAATTGTGGACTGAAGATCAGGCTGGTACGCCGATTAAACTTTACGCTGCATTTAACGAAATCGACGAAGCCCGTTTTGTTTTGGAACACCTTCGCGAGTGGGTGCACGAAGGCAATCGCCGTGATTCTATTGCCATCCTCTATCGCTCGAACGCTCAGTCCCGCGTTTTTGAGGAGCTTCTGCTCAGTGAAGAGGAGCTCAGCAAGATGTGGGTGCTGCGCAAGGTAATCGGGCCGATGGATGAGGTGAGCGTTATCGAGCTCCTGCTCGATCGCATGCGCCTCTCCAAGAACAACGAGGCCTTCCTTCGATCCATGAACACCACCGGAGTCGACTCCCAATAGTCGGTGACGACACCTATCTTCCGTCGGCCCGAAGCATTGGCTCCGACCAGGCTCTCATCAGGCGAGTTGGTGAGACCTTCGGACTAACGGATTCCGAGACCGGCGGAGGACCCGGCCCCGCCCCGACACCGTCGCCGGCGGTGGCCAGGCCCGCGATCGTCGCCGACGACGTGTCGCTGCGCATCGGCGGTGCCGCGATCCTCAGCCAGATAGCCCTCACCATCCCCGACGGCGCTCGGTGGGCGCTGCTCGGTGCCAACGGCAGCGGTAAGACCACCCTGCTGCGCCTGTTCGCCGGCCACGGCTTCCCCTCCAGCGGCACGCTGGAGGTGCTGGGCTGCCGTTTCGGGCGCTGCGACTTGCGTGAGCTGCGCAAGCGGGTGGCCTGGGTGCACGCCGACGTGCGCTACCAGATTCCGGTCCACATGACCGCGCTCGAGGTGGTGATCTCGTCCGCCAGAGGCGACCTGGTGCTCTATCACCGCCCCGACTCCAGTAGCGTAGAACACGCCCGCCGCTGTCTCGATGACGTCGGCATGGAGCCGCTAGGCGAGCAGCGGTTCGCCACCCTTTCAACCGGGGAGCGGCAGCGCACGCTCATCGCCCGGGCGCTCTACGCAAGTCCTGAGTTGCTGCTCCTCGACGAGCCCTGTATCGGCCTGGACCCCGGTGCCCGCGAGCGATTCCTCGCCGACCTAGAACAGGTGCTGGCCGCCAACCCTCACCTTACCGCCCTCTACGTCACCCACGAGGTCGCGGAGATCCGCTCCTACTACGATGGGGTGGTGGTGTTGGATGCCGGCAGGGTGCTGGCCGCCGGGCCGATAGCGACGGCGCTTACCGAGTCGAATCTGCGACAGGCGTTCGGAGCGCACTGTTCGCTGCGTCACGAGGGCGGCCGCTTCGCGCTGTCGTTCGCCGCTGACGGGCGGTAACCAGCAGGGCGGCGAGCACCACCAGCGCCAGCGGGATCGGCAGCACGTCGCCGAGCTGGGTGTAGACCGTGCGCGGCCCGCGGTAGATCGGCACCTGCTCCCTCAGGAACGCCTCCTGCAGCAGCGGTGCCTGCGCCAGGGTGCGGCCGTGTGGGTCGATGACGGTGGTGACGCCGCCGTTGGTGCCCCGCACCAAGACCCGCCGATTCTCCACCGCGCGCAGCTTGGCCGCCACCAGGTGCTGCATCTCGGCCGTCACCGTGCGCGACCAGGCGTCGTTGGTGATATTGATGAACGCGTCGGCGCCGGCGTTTACGAACTGGCGGCCGAGCGCGGAGAATGCGTCCTCGAAGCAGATCGGGGTGGCGAACCGAAGCGTACCGCCAGCACGCAGTGGCACCTCGAAGATGGTCGCCTCCGTGCCGGACTGCCACACCGCGTGGAGCCCGATGACCTCGGTGAAGAAGCGACGAACAAAGGGCACCTCCCAGAACGGCACGCTCTCCGCGAACGGAACCGGGTGTTGTTTGCCGTAGTGGCGGGGCTGGTGCAGGCCGGGACCGGCCAGCATCGCGGCGTTCATTGCCTGTAGAGGCTCCGAGTCGAGCACCCAGGGCACCCCGGTGAGCAGATGTGTGTCCAGGCGCTGCAGGTAGGGGAGTAGCGGCCGCTCGGCGGGCACTCTGGAGAAGTAGCCCTCACTCCCCAGAATCGGCCTACTGAGTGCCGTTTCGCTCCACACCACGATGTCAGGGTTGCCAGGCGCAGCCGCAATGGCGCGGTCGGTGAGACGCTGCAGGGTGGACACCGTGCCGGCTAGATCTCGGCTCTCCCAGGGGTTGCTGTTGTGCTGGATGAGCGCCAGATCCGCGGTCGCGGTGCGCTCCAGCGGCCGAGCCAGCGCTATCCAGCCGAAGACCAGGGCCCCCGCCACCAACGTCGCGCCGAGCGCCGTGCTGCGCACCACCGGGTAGCGCCACGCTTCCCGGAGCGGCGACGGTCGCCGCCAGCGACCGCCGGGAGCGCCGCCGGCGAGCCACTCGGCGACCAGTGCGTTGACCAGCGCCATGAGTAGCGACAGCCCCCACACACCGGTGAGCTCGGCGATCTGCACCAGAGGCAGGATGTCGTGCACCGGGTATGCGATGAGCCCCCACGGGTAGCCGAGGAATCCAACCGACTTGAGGTACTCGTACAGCGCCCAGGTGCAGGCGACCGCGAAGGGGCGGTAGGCCACCGGAACGCGCCCAGCCGCCCACAGGAATGGGCCGAGCAGCGCGTTGAACCCGACGTAGGCAAGCGTTACCCCGCCGAGGGTCCAGACCGAGAAGCTCTGGAAGAACAGCAGCCAGAAGCTGGTGAGCAACGTCGAGGTGCCACCGAACAGGGCGCCCAGCGCGGCCGCCTGGCCCGCGCTCCGCGAGCGGTAGATGGCAAGCAACAACGGTGCCAGCGCCACGATGCCGAAGATCGGGCTACCGAGCGGGAGCAGCTCGTTTGGCAGCGCGACCGCCAGCAACAGGGCGGACAACAGCGGCAGCCCGATTGCCTCGCGGCGGCTGAGCGCAGCCTGCTTCGCCTGCGGCATCGCCGACAGTATACCCGCTGCCCGGCGGGGTCCCAGATTGTCGGCGGCTGTCGGCCGTAGTACGTTTTCCAGTGCGACTTTCGCGCCCCTAACGGATGAAACGGGTTGGCATCAAAGAGCTGGCCCCGGGGATGCAGCTCGGGGAGGACCTGTACTTCAAGAGGGGCGGCCTGGGTGTTCCCCTCTTCTCCCGCGGTGTCGAGCTTACCGCGAAGAACATCGACCAGATCCAGCGATTCTTCTCGGGGATTGCCTCCATCCTGGTGCAGGACGCCGGGGTAGCCGGTGTAACCAGCTCCTCCCCCGTGGAGCAGCACCAGTCCGTATCTGCCCCACCGCCAGAGGCACCGCAGGAGGAGAGACCCAAGCAGGCGCTATATGGGCGACAGCTGGTGGACGGGTCCTTCGACAAGCCCGGCGTGGACGCTCTCATCGCGGCGACGGTGCGCGAGCGTCCCGAGTTCCAGTACACCAAGGCAAAGTTCACCGAGTACTTCTCGCAGGTAGGCGGGCTCCTGCAATCGTTCAGCAACACCGGCACCCTCGACCAGCAGGACGTGGCCGAGCTGGCGTGGCAGGTCACCTCGGAGTTCCACGAGGCTCCGCAGTACTTCGATCCCTCCCTGTTGTATCTGGTCCAGATCGAGGACTGGGACCAAGGGACATTCAACCATTCGTTCGACGCGGCGGTACTCACGCTGCTGACCGCATCGCGGATGAGCGATCAGTTCGAGGAGCTCACGGCGCTGTTCATCGCCGGGCTGCTTCACGATGTCGGCAAGTTCATCTACTCCAAATACCAGCTCAACGACATGGATTACATCGTCAAGAAGCCAGGTGGGCTCACCGCAGAGGAGTACGAGCAGGTCAAGCGCCACGTGGATGTCGAGGACCACGTCGGCGGCTGGTTCGAGCAGCTACCGACCCGGCTGCGGGAGCAAATCATCTACGGGATTCTGGAGCACCATGAACGCTTCAACGGCAGCGGATATCTGAAGGGCAAGTCGGGCACCAGCATCTCGTTCTCGGGGCGCCTCATCGGCGTGGTCGATGTCTACGATGCGCTGACCCGCCGGCGCTCCTACAAGTCGATGGTGCGCCCCGACGACGCCATCAATCTGCTCGGCACCATGGCGGAGCGAGGCCTGTTCGACCGCAAGATCCACCAGACCTTCTACAGCGCCATGGGCCGCTACCCAGTGGGGTCGGTGGTGAACACCACTGCGGGGGTGGCGGTGGTGCTCCGCCAGGATCCGCGCAGCGTCGACGCGCCGGTGGTGGTATTCGGCGACAGCGGAGAAGAGGTCGGCTTGCTGGGGGACGAGAGCGTCCGCATCCCGTCCGGCCCCGAATAGGCGGCGCCCACCACGATGAGTACCCGCGACGCCGCCAGGCCGGACAGCTCGCTGCCTCTGCAAACCCCAGCCGCCATCTACACCGAGCTGGATCGCTACGTCATCGGGCAACATCGCGCCAAGCGCAAGCTATCCATCGCGGCGTACAACCATCAGAAACGCATCGCGCTGGCCAGCGGTGGCACGCGTGTCGCTCTGCGGAAAGCGAACGTGCTCCTCTACGGCCCCACCGGCTGCGGCAAGACCCACCTCGCCCGCCAGCTAGCGCGCATCCTCCAGGTGCCGTTCATCATCGTCGACGCCACCGATTTCACCGAGGCCGGCTACTACGGCAAGGATGTGGAAACCATCATCGGTGAACTGCTGCTCGGCACCGAAAGCGTGGAAGAGGCGCAGCGCGGGATCGTCTTCATCGACGAGGTCGACAAGATCGCATCCCGAGCCGGCGGCGCCCGGACCGGCGCGGGCAACCGCGACATCGGCGGCGAGGGGGTGCAGCAGGCGCTGTTGAAGCTGCTGGAGGGCAAGGTCATCCACGCTCCGGTCAACGTCACTCAGCACTGGAACAAGCACGATTTCGTGCAGGTGGATGTCACCGATGTGCTGTTCGTGTGCGCCGGCGCCTTCTCCGACATGGAGCTGACGGTGGCGGGACGGGTAGAGGGCTTTGGCGCCCCTGTGGCAGACCGCACGGCCGCCAGGACGCCCGCCGCGACCGACCTGCCGGTATCGCCTCCCGCGCCGACCGAGCGCGCCGGCGACGGGTCGCCCGCCCGGGATGCGGGCGCCCTCAGTGCACCCGACCCCGAGCTCGCCGCCGCCGGAGTAGCTGGCTCTGCCGCCCCCGGCCCGACCGTCGAGGACTTCCGCAGGTACGGCTTCAGCCCCGAGTTCCTCGGCCGCCTTCCGGTGCGTGTTGGCCTCCAGGAGCTCACCACCGAGCAGCTGATGCAGGTACTGGTCGAGCCCCCCGACGCCGTCCTGAAGGAGTACCGGGAGCTGCTGCGCATCGACGAGGTGGACCTGACCTGGGACGATGACGCGTTTCGGCCCATGGCCCGCTACGTGCATCGTCACAAGCTGGGAGCGCGGGTGCTGCGCACGCTGGTGGAGGACCTCTTCGAGGAGGTGATGTTCCAGGCGCCGGAATGGGGCGGCCGGCAGCTACACCTACGCAGCGCCGACGTCGAGCAGCGACTGGCCGAGCTCGACATCTATCGATGACAACCCTCCCCGCCGGGGTGGTTCCCGTTGCGCTCGAGCGGCGGGACGCGGAGGCGCTCTGGGCGCTGGACCGGTTGTGCTTCCCCGGCGACGTCGCCTTCTGTCTGGGTACCTTCCGGCAGTTACTGCGGGATCGCCGTCATCTGGGCTTCCGCTTGGGTGGGAGGGCCGGGCCAGCCGCCACGACGGTCGCTTCGGCCGCCGCCGCCGCTCCGACACCGGTGGCCTTCGTCATGGCGCTGCGCGAAGCGGCCTCTGCCGATATCGTCACCCTCGACGTCCATCCCGAGCATCGCCGGCGCGGGCTGGGCCGCGCGCTGCTGCGCCACCTCCACGCCACTCTGCGGCGCACCGGCGCGCAAGAGGTGACCCTGCAGGTGGCTGAGGACAACACTGGCGCTCGACAGCTGTATCTCAGCGAGGGGTATGCCGCCGTCGGCGTGGCACGTGGCTACTACGGCGATCGCGGCGATGCGGTGCTGATGCGACTCGCCCTCCGCGAGCCCCCAGGCGACCCCGCCGCGGCTGTGGGCGAGAGGTAGGGTTATCCGGACTTCCCGGCGCGGGCCATCATCTGCAGCACCCGCCGCGACATCAGCTCCATGAGCCGGCGCGTCCATTACGGGCTGGCGGCGAATATCTCGCGGAAGTTGTCGCGGGTGAATTCCAGCGCTAGCACTTCGTCCTTAGCCATGACGGTGGCGGAGGGCACCGACCGGTCGAAGAAGCTCATCTCGCCGATGATTTCCCCCCGGCCGAGCGTGCTCAGCACACGGAAGCGATTCTCGAGGCGACGGCCGACGTACACCTCTCCTGCGAGGATCCAGTAGATGCGCTGCCGGAGCTCCCCCTCCTCGATGAGGGCCTTGTGTGGCGGAAAGACGCGGCCGAACTTCTCGATGATGCCCTGATCGATGCCTTCCTCTCCCTCGAAGGCAAGCCGCATGATGTCGTTGTAGCGCTCGAGCCCGCTCGGGTCGCTCATAGCGCCTCCCGCTCCTCGGATTCCGCGTTGAGCACACGCAGCATCTGGCTGAGACCGACGAAGGTGCGTTGCGCCAGGTCGAGGGATAGGTCGACGGCCATGAAGAAGCTCACCAGATCCCAGCGGTACAGGAGCGACCGCTCCTTGACCACCGCGGCGACGGGATGCTGGGCACGCAGCAGCGTTTCCGGTAGGCCAAGAATGCCACCCGGGTGCACGTAGTAGGGGAACGGTGCGGCGCTGGCACGCGGCACGTCGAGTCGCACCAGCCCGGCGATGAGGTAGTACACCGACTTCTCCTCGGTAGGCTGGCCGGGACGGAACAACACATACTCGCTGGGCACACGCATCCGCTCGCCGTACTTGAGAAACGCCGATTCAGCCACGGCCACACGACTCTACGATGTCGCTGTGGGGCCGACAATGAGAGCAGGGGGGAAAAGCTCCGCACCGCGGAGTCGGCCGCCCCCTGCGGTACAATGGCGCGCGTGTGGAGCAAGCTCGGGGGCGTGGTCGTCCTGCTGGCCGTCTCGGTGATGCTGTCGGCGCAGCCCATCGACCTGGACGACGCCCGCGCGGCCGAGGAGTTCCGCTGGGGTGTTACGGCGTACCACCTCGCCCAGTTCGGCGATGCGGTCCTGTCATTCGAGCGCGCGCTCGCTTTCCAGCCAGAATCGACCACGACCCACCACTGGTTGGGCCGCGCCTATTACCGCGCCGGCTTCGTCGACCTGGCCATAGACCAGTGGCGCATCGCCCTCGCCGACGGGCGGCCGGCAGCTGCCGAAGACGCGGACGCGGATGCGGTGGACCTCGGTGCCGCGGTGGCGGGCCGGGCCATCGTCGAGCAGTTGCTGGCGGTGGCGGAGCTGCGGCGCGGGGTCGGTGCGGAGCTGCGCCCGCCGGCCCAGTACATCCCCAGCCACGAGCTGGATGCGAACCAACCAACGGCGTACCCGTTTCGTCGCCCCAGTGCCGTGGTGGCCCGCGACGACGGCGGCGCCTACGTGGTGGCATTTGGCTCCGACGAGATCGTCGAGCTGGACGTCAACGGCGCCGCGCGCCGGACGCTGCGCGGCGGTCTCAACGGGCTGCAGAGTCCGTTCGACGTGCTCGAGGTCGATGGGCAGTTGTTCGTTAGCGAATACGGCGCCAACCGCATTGCCCGCCTCGCCGGCGACGGCACGGTGGTCGATACCGTTGGCGAACGTGGGCGCGGGCCGGGGCAATTGCTGGGACCGCAGTATCTCGCCGCCGACAGCGACGGATTCATCTACGTCACCGATTGGGGCAACCGCCGCGTCGTCAAGTTCCAAGCTTCCGGCCGCCATGTCCTGAGCTTTGGCGGGCGAGACGGGGCGTTCGGCGGCCTGCAGGGCCCCAGCGGCATCCAGGTGATAGGTGATGAGGTGTTCGTTGCCGACCGGATCCGTCCGAGCCTGGAAGTCTTCGATCGCAGTGGCAACCACCTGCGCACGGTCAGCGACCCGTCGCTGCAGGCTCCCGAGGGGCTTGCGGCGATGGGCGGCAACCTGCTGGTGGCCGATACCACGCGATTGCTTGCCGTCGATGTGCTGCGGGAGGCATGGCAGGAGCTGCCGGGGACCGATCAGCTCGGGGGCAAGCTGCTGGATGTGGCGGTGAGTGCCAACGATGATCTGCTGGTGGTGGACTTCGACGACAGCACCCTGCATACGCTCAGCGACGTCGACCGGGTGACCGGTGGTCTTGCAGTGGCCATCACCCGCGTGGATGCATCGGCGTTTCCGGAGGTGGTGATGGAGCTGAGCGTTGAGGACCGCTACGGGCAGCCTATCCTCGGCCTTACCGGGGACAACTTCGTGCTCAGCGAGAACCGCATCCCGCTCGGTCCGGCCGAGCTGCTGGCAAGCCCCGCCTCGCGACGGGGTGCCGCCCGGGTGGCGATCTTGGTGGAGAGCTCGCCACGCATGCGACAGCTGGCGCCGGCGGTGCAGGCGGTGCTGGACGAGCTGGCCGGTGCCCTGCCCGGCAACGACCCGATCGACGTGATATCGGTGGGAGCCGACCCCGTGGAGGAGGGCAACGCCCGCGACCGATCGCTACGGGTGGCGCCGTTCCTCGACCGCCGCTCCAGTACCGCGCGCTGGCAGTTCGATCGCGGATTGCGTCTTGGCGTGGGGCGTCTACTACCGTCGCGTCAGACCCGCGCGCTCATCTTCCTGGGCACCGGCCGACTGCGCGACGATGCCTTCGAGAGCTTCCACCTCGGCTCGGCCGCCGCCTACCTCAGCAACAACCAGGTCGCCTTCTACCCGATCGCGCTGGATCGCGGTCAGTCGCCGGAGCTTGGCTTCCTGGCGGAGCGGAGCGGCGGACGACAGTTCGATGCGCTCGGGCCAACTGGGGTGCGGGAAGTGGCGGCGGCGATCGTCGAGCGGCTGGTTCCGGCGTACGTCCTGCGCTACGGCAGCCACCTCGACCCGGGCTTCGGCCTTCGCTATCTACCGACCGAGGCGGAGGTGTCGATGCGCGGCGCCAGCGGCCGCGATGAGGTCGGTTACTTCGCTCCGCGTACCTTCGAGCGCTGAGCCCAGACCGGCCCGTCCGCGTGTGGCGGGCGGGGTGCGCCTTTGACTATAGTTGGCGATCCGATGGCAAGGGCAACGGGCCTCTCCCTAGGGAAGCGTTGGGATGATATCTGCACCCAGTGCGGCGCATGCTGCTACCAGCGCGATCGCATCGGCGGCGAGCTCGTCGTGCACAATGACCTGCCATGCCGGTTCCTGGATACCGACTCGCAGCTATGCAGCGTCTACGACACGCGGCTGCAGACCTGCGCCGAGTGCAAGCGCGTAACGATCTTCCACGCCCTGTTCTCGCGCTATCTGCCGGACGACTGTGGGTATGTCGAGAGATTCAGGAAATGGCGAAGACTTTCCACAGGGACCCTTCTCGGGCGAAGAAGAACTGCTGGTACGCCGTCCACGCCGGAAGGGCGGCACGAGCGGCGTCGCTGAAGGTCGCCGTCAGCACGAAGATCTCTTCCTCTCGCGAGGCACGCTCGACGCTCTCCACGACCGCTACATCGGACGGCCGCAGGGGGACGTAGGGGGTGTTGTCGAAGTGCTGCTGGGCCTTTGCCCGCACCGCATCGCGCTCCACCACGGAGCGATCCTCGCGCGTCAGGGTCACCTGATCCGACATATGCCTGACGACGCCATCGGCGTTCTTGTCGACAAATGCGGCAACGGTGTTTGCGAAGGCTCCCTTGAGCAGGCGCTTGATCGCTCCCTGGTCGACGCCGCGCCTGGTAAGCGAAGCATCCGGCAGGCGCGGCGACCAGGCTGCCGGTGGTAGGGAGCTGCCGATGGCGGTAACGAGCCACTCGTTGCCGGCACCACGGCTCATCACGAAGGTCTGCCGATCGGACCAGAATCCCACGTACTGCCGCAGATCGGCGGCAGCCTGGATCCTCAGGCGATAGGAGGCGCCCAACTGCGCCGGTTGCGGCTCCACAGGGGTGACGGTTACCGAATTGAGGTCGTAGATATCGGTGAGACGCACCCCACCCAGGTTCACCCGGTCGAACAGCTCCAGCAGCTGGCCATGCGCATCGCGCTGCGTAACCTCGGTGTTCTGCGGCGTCAGCATGATGGAACCGGCGATGCCACGCACGACGCCGATGGCATCTTCGGTAAGGAAGGCCCCGGCGATGCGCAGAAACCGGGAGCGAATCAGCTCTTCCACGGCCGCGGCGGTGTCGTTGCTGAGGAACTGAAGCGGGCCGCGGGCCAGCAGCTCTTCCAGCGAGGGCAGCTCCTCCTCGGCGATGGCCGCGGGCTCCAGCGCGGGGTAGATCAGATAGGCCAGGTCGATGAAGCTGCGGGCCTTGGCGGCGCCGACTTGCTGGTACTGCAGACCGGCCAGGTAGTAGGCCTCGCCGAGCTGACGACGCTGCTCCGCGTCGAGGTCGGCATAGAATTGTGCCGACGCAGCACCCGCCCCGAGAGCGAGCCCCACTAGAATGCCCATCAAGCGCGTACGCACCGCAGCGACCCGGTGGGCAGTATAGACATGCGGACATGACGTCACAAGCAAACCGGCTATAATCGATCGATGGACGAGGGGCGTGCAGGCAACCGGTCGCGGGTGACCATCGTGAGTTATGTGCGCAGGACCATGCCCGATGGCAAGTCCAGCATCATTGAGTTCCGCTCCGTCGACCTGTCACCGACCGGGGTGTTCCTGTCCACCGAAGATTTCGGGGTGTTGGACCTGTCCGAGGAGGTGGAGCTGATGGTCGCGGCCGGTGGCGAGGCTGAGGCCACCCGCTACTACGAGGGACGGGCGCGGGTAGTCAGGTCGGCGCGGGTGTTCAGCGACGCCGACACCCTCACCGAGAGTGGCTATGGGCTGATGTTCCTCGACGCCGATCAGGAGTTCATGGCCGCGATAGAGAAGCAGCTGGCGGCCGCCTCGCCGGGCTAGCGCGCTGGCGCAGCTAGCGACGCATAAGCAGCCCGAAGGGCTGCGAAGAGCTCGGGCCGCATAAGCAGCCGGAGGCTGCGACAGCTGCCCGAAGGGCAGCGCCAGCTTACTGTCCGACGGCGCTGGCCTCGTCGGCGCTGAGGCTGCGCTTCACCGCCACGCCGGAGTCCTCGCTGATCTGCACGTAGATCGGATCGCCCAGGGCCGCGCCGCTGTCATCCTGCAGCACCTTGACGATGGGGAAGCGGGGGTTGTCGGGGTCGCTCCGATAGACCATGCCCCGCCCGCCGCTGGTGAGCTCGACGAAGCTGCCGATCGGATGCACCGACAGGATGCGCACCAGGGCCATGACCATCTGGCTGTCGTAGCGCTTGTCCCGATACTTCAGGAGGTCGACGATGGCCTGATGGCCGGCGGAGCGCAGGCGAAACGGCCGCGCTCCGGTCATCGCATCGTACGAGGCCACCACCGCTACCAGCTTGGCGTGATCGTGGATCTTCTCCGCCTTCAGCTGTTGCGGATAGCCGCTGCCATCGACGTTCTCGTGATGCTCGAGTGCCGTCAGCGGAATGCTGTCCGGGGAGGGAAACGCCTTGAGGGCGCGATAGCCCAGCACGGTGTGCGCCATGAGCGTCTTTCTCTCTTTCTCGTCCAGCTCGCCGGCGTTCTCGTACTTCTCGGCGGGAATCTTCAACATGCCGATGTCGTGCAACATGGCTGCCGTGCCCAGCTCGATAAGCTGATGTGCGCCTCGCTTGGCCAGCAGCCCGATGGATATCGCCAGGATGGTGGTATTGACGCTGTGCGACACCAGATAGCTGTTGAATGGGTTCTTGAACTCAGAGTACGCCAGCAGGTGATGGCCGAGGGAGCGCACCTGATCGACCATCTGCTTGACGCGGTCGGAGATCTGCCGCGGATTGACGAGCCCCTCCTCCCGGTACTCTTTGAAGATCGAATTCACGAAGGAGAGCGCGTCCTGGTACGCGGTGTTGGCGTCTTCCGCCAACCGCTGGTCTGCAACGTCCTGCTGCAGCGCTGCAGCGCCGGCGTCCTGATCCTGCAGGCCCTGGTAGGTGGGCTTGCTCCGCACCTGGCCATCACTGAAGACCGAGGCGAAGCTCCACTTACGCAACCGCGCCAGCAGCTCCTCGGAGAGGGGTATCTCCGGTGCGGTGAGGATATAGCCGTTGGGCCGATCCTCGAGCATCACCGACTGGTCGTAGTAGGCAGCGGGACTGAGCGTTTCGACGCTAATGGCGTGCATGCCACCAGCCGGTATTGTGCATGGGTGGACACGCGGGTCGCAAGTCGGTGAGCTTCCGCGCCATCTTCATCCTGCTGAACGCCGTCCTGTTGGTGGCGTTCGGCTTCATCATCTCGCTGCCGCTGCTGCTGCTCGGGCGACAGTACACCGTGGTTCTCGAGGCCAGCGGCGGAGCAGCCCGCCTGCTGCCGATCGTCCTGTTCGCGCTGGCGTTGCTGGCGCTGAACGGCTACTTCGTGCGCCGCTGGCGCCTGTTTCGGCTCCTGGACGACCGCGACTGGCCGGCGGCCGCCGACTACCTGCAGCACCGCGTACTGCAGCAGGCGCGGCCCGGGGGCCTGAGCGTGCGCCTGCTGGCGAACACGTTGCTGCTCAGCGGGCGGGTGCCGGAGATTGCGCCACTGGAGCGCCACGTGGCGCAGCGCCGCCTGTGGCTGTACCGCCGTATGCTGCTCCATCTGGTCGTCCCCTACCTGGTCGGCGACGCCAACGACGGCGTCGGCTTCTTCGCAAAGAAATTGGCAGAGGAGTCGCATCGACCGCCGGTGCGGGCGTGGCTGCTGTGGGACTACGCGTTCTGCCTGATCCGTGCCGGCCAGCCCGCCGCTGCCACCGAGCCGCTTCGTGAGCTTGCTACGGTGGTCGCGGCCGCCGGCGGGCGGCGCCAACCGGCTACGTCGCATATCGTCGCGTTGCTCGGCGCCTACGCCGCCGCGCGCTTGTTGCCACAGCCAGCCTCACTTGCGGTCGGAGTGGAGCCCGGGCAGCTCGCGGCCGCGATGCGGGGGGTCGACGGCGATCCGCACGTGGTGGTGTTTGCGACGGTCATCGCGGAGGCGCGGCGATGGCTGGATGGCGAGCGGGGCGCGTTGGTGGGTGAGTGACCGGGGCGCCAAGCTGCGGATACCGGAGACCGGACTCGAACCGGTACGGTTCCTCGGAACCAGGGGATTTTAAGTCCCCAGTGTCTACCAATTTCACCACTCCGGCGCGTGGCCACCGTGGCGTCCCACCCCGATGGCGTCAACCGTTTACCTGTTCCGGAGCCGCGTGGTAGGTTCTGCTGAACTGGTTACATGTACGCATTGGTCGAAGTAAAGGGAAAGCAGTACCGGGTCGAGGAGGGGCAGGCCATCACCGTGGACCGCATGGCGGACGCGGGGGCCACCGTCGAGCTCACCGACGTTCTGATGCTGTCGGACGACGGCAAGGTCAGCGTGGGCACCCCCTACGTGGCTGGCGCTAAGATCACGGCCACGTGCGAAGAGCACACGCTCGGCCGCAAGCTGACGATCTACAAGTACAAACGTCGCAAGAATTACCGGAAGAAGCAGGGGCACCGGCAGCGGTACTCCACGCTCAGGATCGAGAAGATCCAGGCCTGAGTTTATTGCTGCGGGTAGTCGTCGAATTGGACTCACGCGGGCTGCTGCGGGGCTATGAGGCCTCGGGTCACGCCGGATTCGCCCAGCGCGGTCGCGATATCGTGTGTGCTGCGGCTACGAGCTTGCTGCGCGCCGTCGCCGGCGAGCTGTCCGCCCACGAGGAGCTGGCGTGTCGCGGCAGCGCCGGGGAGGCGCAGCTGGCGATCCAGGTGGGCGAAGCTCCGGCACACAGAGTCGAGTGGGTACGCGGCGTCACCGACACACTGCGGCGTGGTCTCGACGACCTCAGCCGTGAGTATCCGCGCAGCATCGACGTCGAGACGGTCGAGTACCGTCCGCCGGCGGCAGGGGCGTCCGCCGCGTCGGTAGAAACAGTGATGATGGGAGGTGTCTGATGGCACACAAGAAGGGTGGTGGTAGCTCACGCAACGGACGCGATTCCCGCGGCCGCCGTCTCGGCATCAAGCGCTACGCCGGTGAGGCGGTTACCGCCGGGACCATCCTGGTGCGTCAGCGCGGCACGGTGTTCCACCCGGGCGACAACGTCGGCCGCGGCAAGGATGACACGCTGTTCGCCCGTACCGACGGCCAGGTGGTGTTCCGCGCTCGCGCCGGGCGCAAGCTCGTGGCCGTCGATCCCGTAGCCGATCCCAGCTAGGCGACTCGAACACCCACCGCGTCCCGCACGGCGCACGCCACGGGTTAGATGGCCGGGTTCGTCGACAAGGTCACACTGACGGTTCGCGCCGGTAACGGTGGCGCGGGCGCGGTCAGCTTCCGTCGCGAGAAGTACGTGCCCCGCGGTGGGCCGGACGGCGGCGACGGCGGCCGCGGCGGGGATGTGGTCTTCGAGGTGCGCCAGAATCTCAAGACGCTCGCCCATCTGCAGGGACGTGGCGGACTCCACGCCGAGAACGGCGCCCCCGGTGCCGGTCGTCGCAAACATGGCCGCGATGGTGAGGAACTGGTGGTGGTAGTGCCGCCCGGCACCGCGCTGAGCGATCGGCCGACCGGCCAGCCCCTGGTAGACCTCACCGAGGCGGGGCGCCGCTGGGTCTACCTCCGTGGCGGCCGTGGCGGCCGTGGCAACTGGCACTTTCGTTCCGCCACCAGGCAGGCGCCACGCTTCGCTCAGCCAGGCGAGGAGGGGGAGGAGGGTGAGCTGATCGCCGAGCTGCGTACCATCGCAGACGTCGGCCTGGTTGGCCTGCCAAACGCCGGCAAGTCCAGTCTGCTGGCCGCGCTCACTGCGGCGACGCCGCGCGTGGCGGCCTACCCGTTCACCACCACCGTTCCCCAACTGGGGGTCATGCGCTTCGGCGACCTTCGCGACGGCGGCGATGTGCTGATCGCCGACATACCCGGCCTGCTGGAGGGCGCCAACCAGGGCGTTGGACTGGGCACGCGCTTCCTCGAGCATATCTCGCGCACCCGAGCCCTCGCGTTCCTGATCGACCTGAGCGACCTGGGCGTCGGGACGGTGGAAATGCTGTCGGCGGAGCTCGCGGCGTTCGATCCGGAGCTGGCGCGCCGCCGGCGAGTGGTGGTGGGTACCAAGCAGGATCTCGACGTCGACGGCGAGGGCGAGCGGGAGCTGCGCTCCCGGTATCGCGACGACCAGGTGTGCGTGGTGTCGTCGGCAACTGGATTCGGTTTGGGCGAGATCAGACAGGTGCTGTCACGCCTGGCGCAGGCAGATACGGCACCAGACCCGTCGCGGGTTGGCGGCGGGTAGGCGGGTGGAGCCAGGTACACTTGCGCTGCTAGGTGGCAGCTTCGACCCAATCCATATCGGCCACCTCCACATCGCCGAGGTGCTACTCAGCGGCGCCGGCTTCGATGGCGTCCTCTTCGTTCCCGCGGGGGCCCCGGCTCACAAACCGCAACGCCGGCTGGCTCTGCCCGAACACCGGCTGCGCATGGTGCGGAGGGCTGTCCGCTACCAGCCGCGCTTCGCTGTCAGCGATATCGAGCTACGCCGACAGGGTACCTCCTACACCATTGACACCGTCGGCACGTTGCACGAACGCGGGCTCATCGGCGACCTTCCCGGGCTTGTGGTGGGAGACGACCTGCTGGCCGACTATCGTAGCTGGCGCGACTACCGAGCACTGGCGTCGAAGGTGCGCTTCGTCGTCGCGCGCCGGCTCGCCGACCAGAGTGCCCGTGCGGCGGCGCTGGCGGCGTTCGAGTACGAGTACACGCAGCTGCCCAACTTGCTTCTCGACATATCCTCCACCGAGGTGCGGCGCCGCATATCCCACGGCGAGTCGGTCCGTCATCTGGTACCGGAGCCGGTGCGGCGTTACATCAACAGATACCGCCTGTACGAGGCCGTCGGATGAGCGGGCTCTGCGGATGAGCGAAGGCAACGGGTGGCGGCGGGTCGCTGGCGGCGCGGAGCCGAGCCGGCGCGGTGCCAGATCCGACCGCAGCGTGCTGCTGTTCATCGTGATCCTGCTGGGGGTGGCGGCGGCCATCGTGTTCGCCACGATTCGCCTCCGCACCGACGAGCTCAGCGACCGACTGCGCGACACCGGCCGCGTAGCGGCGCTCCTGGTGCTCGGCGGCGGCGACACCGAGCTCGCATTCGAGCTGCTGTTCCTGGATGCCACCACCGATCGAGCCGCGCTGCTGCACGTCCCGGGCACCGTCGGCGTGTTGCTCGAAGGGGAGGGTGCGGAGGAGCGGGCACGGGTGGGCGCCCTCAGCACGCTCTACGAGAACGGCGACACGGCGCAGCTGCTCGCCACGGTGGGGCGACTGGTCGACACGGATGTCGCAATTCACCTCGATGTCAGCGGCCGCCGCGTCCAGCAGCTGGTCGATCTAATCGGTGGGGTAGAGGTGTTCATCCCCAACCCAGTCGACACCCGCGGTAGCGGCGATGACGACATAGCTGCCGCCGCGTCGTCCGCTCTGCCCATCTTGTTGCCGTCGGGATCCATCCGTCTGGATGGTGAGAAGGCAGCAGCGTTCTTGCGCCTGGAGCTGCCGCACGAGTCGCGGGTCGATCGCGCTAACCGCATCCATCGCCTGGTGCAGGCGTCATTCAAGCAGCTGGGTGACGTAGCCGACACCGTCTTACATCCGACCGTACGTCGACGTCTGCATCAGCTCCTCGAGCCCAATCTCACCACCCGGGCGTTCGATACACTGTTGGACCATCTGACCCGAACCGACGCCGAACGCATGATCTTCCAGAACGTGCTTGGCAGCGTACAGGACGTCGACGGCGTGCCCCTCATCTTCCCCTACTATGACGGCGAGCTGGTGCGCGAAACGGTGAGTCAGATCCAGCAGAATCTGCAGCGTGACGACCCCGGCGAGCTGATCGAGTTGAATCCTTCCATAGAGGTCCTCAACGGTACCGACGTCACCGGTCTGGCGCGGCGAGCGGCGAACCTGCTGCAGAGTTACGGCTACGAGGTAGTGCGCATCGACAACGCCGACCACGACGAGTACACCAACACCGTGGTGATCGATCGGCGTGGCAAGCTGGAGACCGCCGAGCGGCTGGGCGAGCTGCTGTCCTGCCGCCGCTCTCTAACTGAGTACGACGCCGACGCCGACGCCGCGGTCGACATCACGGTGGTCCTGGGGCGTGACTTCGACGGTCGGCGATGTGCGGCGTGAGGAAGATCCTCACCCCACCGGCGTGACGTCCAGAGATGCAGCGGTGCGCCTGGCGCAGCTGCTGGAGGAACACCGTTGTGTGGATCCGGTGGTGCTCGGCATGCAGGGGGTAAGCGACGTCGCCGACTACTTCGTCGTGGCCACGGTCGTGAGCGGCGCGCACCTGCGAGGCGTTCTTCGCGGGGTAGTAGAGCTCACGTCGTCGGACGAGCAGTGGCTGGAGTACCGACCGCACGGCAACCGCAAACGGCCGGGTACGCTCGGCTGGGAGCTGGTCGACTGTGGTCAGGTGCTGGTGCACCTGATGGATGAGCGGAGCCGGGAGTTCTATGAGCTCGAGCGGCTGTGGTTCAACGCCGAGCGAGTTGCGGTGTCGCCGCCAAGCTAGGCGGGTAGGGCGCGGCTACTCTTCGTCGAAGTCGTCGTCGCCACCGGACGAGAAGTCCTCCTCCCCCTCCTCGGAGAAGCCGTCGCTGAAGTCGTCGCCGTCCTCTTCCTCTTCGTCCTCGTCGGTGCTGTAGGTGGGGGGGGTGAAGTCCTCGCTTGCGATCTCCGCTTCGCCGTCGTCCTCGAAATCCTCTTCGTCCTCTTCGGAGTCCGAGTCGTCGTCGAAATCGTCGTCCTCGTCGACCTCTTCCTCGGCGTCGAAGTCGTCGCCGTCGCCGTCGCCGTCGAAGTCGTCTTCGTAGTCGTCGAAGTCGTCTGCGTACACTTCGTCGTCACTGGCGGCGCCCCAGCGGGGCGAGGTCCGTTCTGTTGGGTAGCGCGTGAGCGGGTCACGCGTAGCGTCGTTTGATGGAATCAGTGTGGCTCTGAACACGAGTGATGCCGACTCGGGCCGTCGGAAGCGCCCGGCCCGCCTTGAATCTAAGTTTCCGCGAAAACGCATGTCAACAGTTCTGGCCAGGCGAGTGCGGCGCGCCCCGCGCGCGGTTGCGCGCTCCCGTCGGAAATCGTTGACGCATCCTGGAAGCGTCCGCTACAATCCTCATTCACACTATCAAGTTGTCGCAGCCGCGGGAGGTCCTCATGGAGATCACGGACATCCGCATCAGAAAGACCGCCGCCGAGGGCAGACTGCTCGCCTACGTTGCGGTTACGTTCGATAACTGCTTTGTGGTCCACAACATCAAGATCATCGACGGACAGAGTGGACCTTTCGTGGCTATGCCGAGCAGGCGCACCAAGACCGGTGAGTACAAGGATGTGGCGCATCCCATCAACTTGGCGTTCCGTCGCGTGCTACAGGGCGAGATTCTGCGTGAGTACGAACGCGAGCAGAGCGATGCGCCAGAGGCGGACACCATCGACGCGGTACTGCACGCGCCGCTGGAGCGAGAATAGTAGCGCCCCGTCACCCCGGGCGCTTCTACTGCGCTGGCGCGATGTGGCAAACTGCCGTGCGGTGGGACGTCGGCAAGTGGTAAGCCACCGGTTTTTGGTACCGGCATTCGCAGGTTCGAATCCTGCCGTCCCAGGTCACTGACCGCGGCGCTCGCCGCGGCGACCGAGCAACAACAGCGATTGAGAGCACCGAGAGGTAGAGAATGGCAAGCAGGACACTGAGCGCGGAAGTTCGCGCCGCCACCCGCAAGGGCGCTGCAAGGAAACTGCGCAGCGCCGGCCGCATACCGGCGGTGATGTACGGGCACCGAGATCCGGTTACGTTGAGCATCAACGCTCAGGAGTTCAGCCGCAAGTTCCAGCGGATCTCGGAGAGCACCATCATCGAGCTCTCGGCCGGGGATGACACATACGACGTGCTGGTAAAGGCGTTCCAGTATGACAACCTCGCCAACCGCTTGCTGCACATCGACTTCTTCGAGATCGAGCCGAACAAGACGCTGCGCACCCGGGTGTTACTCCACTTCGAGGGCTCTGCCATCGGCGTGCGCGAGGGCGGCGTGCAGGAGCTATTGCTGCATGAGGTCGAGGTAGAGAGCCTGCCAAAGGACCTCCCAGAGATCCTGGAGGTCGACATCGAGGGCCTGGAGATCGGCCAGTCCATCCACGTACGCGATCTCGAGGCGCCAGAGGGCGTCCGTATCCTCAACTCCGAGGATCAGGTGGTGGCGCTGGTCGCACACCGCGCTGCCGAGGAAGAAGTGGCCGAGGTCGAGGAGGAAGAAGAGGCCTTGCTCGGCGACGAGGAGGCTGCCGAGCAGGCGTCCGAGGCCGCAGACGACGAGCAGGAGTAGCCGGCCCCGACACCTGGTCGCAGTGGGGCTCGGCAACCCCGGGCGGCGTTACGCCAAGACGCGCCACAACGTCGGGTTCCGAGTGGTCGACTGCCTCGCGGTCCGCTATGGTGCTGCGTTGCGCGAGCGGCGTGCGCGCCGCTACCGCATCGGCAGGGCCGACGTCGGTGGCGCTCGCCTTACTCTGCTGCAGCCACAGACCTACATGAACGCCTCCGGCGAGGTGATGGCGGCTGCCTTGACCGAAGCGGGCGGTGCCAGCTACGCGGAGGTCATCGTCATCTGCGACACGCTCGACCTTCCCGCCGGGGCCAGTCGGTTGCGGCTCGAGGGCTCGTCGGCGGGCAATCGCGGACTCGCCTCGATTCTGGCCCATGCCGGGCACACAAACGTGCCGCGGGTGTACATCGGCATTGGCCGTCCCGAGGCCGGCGACTCGGTGCCGGACTACGTGCTGTCGAGGCCACGCCCGGAGGATGCCAAGGCCATCGACGCGGCGATAGATCGGGTGTGCGACCACTTCGACCTGGTGGTGCAGGGTGACCTTCAGGCGGCCATGAACGTGATGAACGTGCGCGGGTGACCGGGCCAGCTGGCGAGGAAGTGGCTGCCAGGACGGCGGCCGCGGCTGCGGTGGCCACGGCCGCCGAGCACGCCATGCACGAGCTAGGCGTGGCCGACGGGTCCCGAGTGCTGGTGGCGGTGTCGGGCGGCCCCGACTCCGCGGTGCTGCTCCACGTGCTGCACTCTCTGGCACACGGGCATCGCTGGCAGCTCGTGGTCGCCCACGTCGACCATGGCCTTGCGGGTGCCGAGGTGCGGGCCGAGGAGCGTCACGCAGTCGACGCGCTGGCGCAGCGCTGCGCGGTCACCCTGCATCGCGTGGCGGTGCCGCCCGGCGAGCTATCGCGGTCGGCGGCCGCATCGGGACGCAGCCTCGAAGAGCTGGCGCGGCAGCGGCGGTATGAGCTGCTGCGGGGTATGGCAGATGGCGATGGCGCCGACTATATCAACTGTCCGATGGACGAAGCCCAGTACGCCGCCTTTATCGACGCGCTGCGCACCGGCGAGACGATGCCCTTTCACGATTGGGAAAAGGACACGCCTTACTTCGAAGGCTGTCTGCCGATCGAGGTCATGGCGGCGCGCGGCACCGACACGCTGCGCTTCGAGGGAATCGACGAGGCAGTGAAGCGGATCAACATGTGCGCCGAAGTTGGTGCCGATATGGGCCTCCTGTTTCCGATGAATGACGAGGAAGCGGAGCGGGCACCGAGAGAGTGCGACATCCCGCTGGTCTATGT
>CAJWOB010000007.1 GCA_913043885.1 uncultured Spirochaetaceae bacterium
GTCGCCATGAGTGGGCGCAGCGATCCGGTTGTCGCAACGCTGGAGGGCAACTACGCCTACAGCAAGGGAGATTACGTCGGTGCCACCATTCGCTACCTGCAGTTGGACAGCCAGCTCGCGGAAGAGGACATTCGGCGCGCCCACTTGGATTTCAACTTGGCCAACGTCTATATCTCGCTGGGTGAGCTCGAGCCGGGATGGGCGACGCTGCGATCGGCGGTGGAACGGCAGGTGCCGGAGCTGCAGGTGGCAATCGCCTACAACCTGGGTGGGGTGCTCTTCCAGCTAGGCCGCTACGCCGAAGCAGCGGCCGCGTTCCGTGATGCCCTGCTTGGCGACCCGTCGTTCGAGGATGCCAAGGTCAATCTCGAGCTTTCACTGCGCAAGATGGCCACCGCTACCGTCGCCACCCAGCAGAGCGAGGTAGCCGCCAAGGAGCGTGCGGGAACTGCGGTGGTGCTCGAGTTCATCCGCGGTCGTGAGTCGGCCGCCACGCCGCCACCCGTGGCCAGCGGTGGCGGCTACTAGAACGGACGCCGGCGGCAGAGGACCCGCCGGCTTCACCCCGCACCCCCGCCTCGCCCCGTCCGCCCGACTCGATCGGCGCACCCGTGCATCACGTCTGGGTCTCGGCGCCGGTGGGCTCGCCTTGCTGCTCCTGTGGCGTGTGGCCACCCCCGCAGGTGCGCAGGAACCGATTGCCGCCTGGACCGAAGTGATGCCGCGGGCCCCTACCGCCGGCAGCCCCTTTACGCTTCAGATCCACGTTCAGGCGGCGCCGCAATCGGAGATCCGGGTGCTCGACGCCGAGTGGCCCGCGGGGATCCGCTACCTGAGCGGACCGACGCTGGAAGGTGCGGGCAGCGATGGCGAGACGCTGATCAGCTATCTACTCGAGGCACGTCGCACCGGCGACTACGTGCTCGACGGGTTCCTGGTGCGCATCGACAGCGAGGCCCTGTTCACCCGCGCCACTCCGGTACGCGTCGTGGCGGGCTCCGCTCGCCGCCCGAAGCCCACCGCCCAGTGGGTGCTCGACGCCACCAGCGCGATCGTTGGGCAGACGGTGGCGCTGGACCTGGTGGTGGGTCAGCGAGACGCCCTGCGACTGCCAGAGGCTATCGAGGTGCAAGCGCCGCGCAATGCCTGGTTCGAGCGCTATAGGGGCAACGCAACGATCGAGCTGGAGGATGTCGGCGCGGAGCGCACCTACCGGGTCCCAGTTGGCAACTACTTGCTTACGCCGACACGGCCCGGACCACTGACGGTGCCGTCGGCACGGATCGTTCTGGCGGGTGAAGATGGCGAGCCGATCACCGTATTCTCGCCGGCGCTTACCATCGCGGTGGAGCCCGCCCCCGAAGTAATAGGCGATAGCGGCGCAATTGGGCGCTACCAATACGGCCTTGTCGTCGCCACAGAGCCGACGAGCGCGGGCCAACCGCTGACGGTAGTCGTCAGCATCGCCGGATCCGGGAGCCTGAAGTTCGTACAGCCGCCCACATTGGCCGTTGCCGGGCTGCCGCCGGCGACCATCGAGCGGGAGGACGACGTTGCCGCCGGCCCCGACGGCTACCAGGGCACGATCGTCGTCACGCATCGCTTCTTCGACGTTCCAGCGGGCCGCTACCGACTTGTGGCCGCTGACCTACCGACCTATGACCCTGTGATCGGCAGGGTGCAGGTCCTCAGCGGCGCTAGCCGTGAGCTATTCGTCTCGGGGGAGACGGCGAGTGACACACCACCGGCCGGTCGTCAGCCACTGCTGGCAAGCGCGTATGGCGCTACCTGTGCCGCCCGCGCCACGCAGCCGAGGAGCTACCTGCTGTTGCTGCCGGCTCCGTTGCTGGTGCTGGGCTGGCTGCTCTGGCGTCGCACCGTGCGGGCCGATCGCGACCGGAGGGCCACGGTGGCGCGTGGCGTCGGGCTGCTGCTGGGGACGGGGGCGCTGATCGCCACTGCGGCGGTGGTGGCGTTGCGGCCGGCACCCGTCGAACGTCACTTTGCCGTGGCGGGGTTGATCGAGGCCGGCAACGCGGCGTTGGCGGGCGGTTCGCTCCTCTCCGCCGAATCCGCCTATGGGGCCGCGGCCACCCGGGGCGCGTGCCCGGTTGTGGCCTGGCACAACCTGGCAGTGGTGGCTGAGTCGGCCGGCGATACGCCCCGGGCGATCTCGTGGCTGCGCGCTATCGCCCGCTACGGCATGCACGACCTTGACGTGCGGCCGTGGCTGGCGGAGGTGGAGCAGAACGCGGGCCTCTCGGGCCAGCATCGGGTAGCGCCGTTCATCGACCCCGACCTCCCGTTCGCCGGCATCGTGGTTGCCGTGTCCCTCGCCGTCGGGGCACTTGCCCTGCTGCTGCGGACCCGGCGGGTCGGGCCCCTCATCACGCTGGTGCTCCTGTTGCTCGCCGGCGTGGCAATGGGAGGTCTGACGGTGGCTAGTGTCGGTGACGGTCAACAGCCACTACTGGTCGCCCGGGACACTACCCTCAAACGGGTGCCCCTGGACGTCGCCAGCGACTGGGTAGCACTGCAACCCGGCACAACCCTATCTCACCGCGGCAGTCACGGCGAGTACGACCTCGTCAGGACGGCGCGCGGATTGGATGCGTGGGTGCGGCGCGGCAGCACCGTAGAGGTGCCACACGCGCGACCATAGGTCGGCTGCTAACTGCTCGGGCCGTCAGCGCTCGCGGTAGATGATGCGACCTCGGTTGAGGTCGTAGGGGGACAATGCGACCCGAACGCGGTCGCCGGGCACGATGCGGATGTAGTGGCGACGCATTTTGCCCGAAAGGTGGGCGAGAACGACGTGACCGTTCTGCAGCTCCACACGGAACATAGTGTTGGGCAGCGACTCCTTCACTTTGCCCTCGACTTCGATTGCCTCTTCTTTGGCCAAAAGGCCTCCTCTTCGATCGTTTGGTGGGGAGCAGTAAAGCGTTCCCACGCCATTTGTCAACGTCGCCCGCCGGCGGCGGTGCCGCCAGCTTGACAAGCGGTGTCGATTTTCGACATATTCCGCGCCGCTCGAATCGGGGGGGACGTGGACAAGCGGTCGACAGAAAGAATGCGCAAACGGCTCCTGGCTCTCAAAGAAGAGATCCTGGATCACCTTGCCCAAGAAGACGAGGAGTTCAGGGAAATCTGGGAAGACGTTGATCCAAAGGACATGGCCGACATCGCTTCGGACGATATCGGCCGCAAGACGCTCGAGGCGTTGGGGGCGCAGGAAGTGCGCCGCCTCAATCTCATCGAGTCGGCGATCGCCAGAATCCCGAACGGTCACTACGGCGTGTGCATGAAGTGCAACGCACCCATCCCGAAGGAACGCCTCGAAGCCATTCCGTATGCGCTACTGTGCATCAACTGCCAGTCGTCGGAGGAGCGCCGCCACCGTTAGACCGCGCACTGTCGCTGTAGACCGGAATCGATAATGGGGCGGAGTCAACCCGCCGAACCTAGGGGTAACGGTGGTCGTTTCCCCTTCTTTCTCACCGACGCTGCTGCAGGCGAGCAGCCACGCCGCGCTCGGCAAGGTCGCCGTCGCTCTGCAGCCGTCGCACTCAGTTCATGCCCGCTTTGACCACTTCGTCGCCGCACCGGCTACGTTGGGGGATGCCCAGGCATCGCATGCCTCCGGGGGCTCCATGACGGTCAACAAGATCCTCATCTGGGACCGGTTGGTCGAGATCCTCGGTCCTGCCGCGGCCGGTGCCACCCCCACTGACCTGGCCGTCGCGGCGCCGGAACATCTCGATGCAGCGATCGAGACAGTGCGCGCTCGGCTCGGCCAGCGCGGTCTGTTGCCAGAGGGCGGCACTTTCGTGAACGTTTTCGCGTAGCTTTCTCGGTAGGGGTCCGTGTCCACCCTCCTCGCACTCGTCGGCGTCGCCAGCGTCGCGTCGCTATTCTTTGTCGTCATCCCTGGGGTGGGTGCCACGACTGTCCGGCGCGCCTGGCGGCAGTTTCGTGCCAGCGTCGAGAGCGCGTCTCTGCTGCCTACGCTGCGGCTAGGCGAGGGGGTCACCGACGGGAGCTACCGCTTCTTTGGCACACTCGAGGCGATCCAGGGGGCCGATCTGCTGTGGCTCACCGATGGCCGCCTGACCGTCGGTGCGCATCTGGCTGGGGTTCGGGTGTTCCTGCTCTCCTCGCTGGACGGCGACGGCGAGCCACAGCTGCTGCCGTGGCGGCGGGTGTACTCGCTCCCTGCCGGTACCAAGGTGTTCGTTGCCGGGCGACTCCGAGGCGAGCAGGGCCGGCGCATCTTTCGCGGCGAAAGCGGCCAACCGCTGGTGGTGTTGATCTACGCCGGCGACGAGGGAGCCTTGATGACGCGGGCCATCGAGAGCGGCCGGGGCCGCAACGAGTACTGGAACCAGTTCACGGTGATGTCGCTGGTTACCGGCGCTTTCCTACTGGCGGTCCTCGCTCTGGTGATGCTGGGAGAGCCACAGCTGCGGGTGCCGGCGATCCTGGCGATGGCGGTGGCCGCTGCACCGGTCGCCCACCTGCTGCCCCCGGGCGTGGCGGCGTACTTGGTCTACCGCACTCTGTGGCGGCGAGCACGCCGACTGCGGGTGGAGCGCGACCTGGCCAGGCTGCCGCTCCGCTACTTCCCGCGCGAGCAGCTGCTGCGTCGCGGCGACGCTTCGCCGGTGCGCCTGCAGGGTCGCCTTCCCGACGGCGAGGCCTATCTGATGGCACCACTCGACCAGGTGGAGGTGGAGGGCGATCCGCGCCCGCTGCTGGTCTCGCAGCTACTGCAGCCGTCGTCGCTGCGCGACCGCGACACTTATTTGTTCGGGACCCCGCACCCCGAGGGAGCCGCTGTCACGCTCCGCCACCCGGCCGACCCACTGGCAGAGCTGGTAGTGGTCAGCGGCCATCCAATAGAGCTGTCGGCGTTGGCGGTGGCCCGCGCCCGCGTGGCGGCGCTGCTGGCGGGCGCCTCTATCGCGGCGGCGCTGTCGGTGAACGTACTCGGCCTATTGCTGCTGTTGAGCCTGGCGGTGCGCTGAGCCGCAGAGCATGTTCATCAGCCCACGTTCCGCGTCGTCCTCTGTCCCCAGTGCGATGCGGGTGGCGGTCAGATGGACGATGGTCTTGCCGAGCGCTTCCAGACGCGGGCCGTACCGCGACAGGGTCCGAGCGTCGAATGTGGACTGCCGTTCGGTGCGTAGCTGCGGATACAACGCGGTGAGAACCCGGGCCTGCAGTCCGTAGTCCGCAAAGTCCGTGACGAATCGAATCTCGCCGCCCAGCTCCAGCGCCTCCACCATCGCCAGCAAATGATCCCAGCGGAACAGACGGCGCCGTCGGTGACGAGTCTTCGGCCACGGGTCGGGGAAGTAGATGTGGACTACCGCCACGGATTGTGACCGTAGCTGTGGTAGCAACTCCTCTCCGCGGGTCTTGACCACCAGCACGTTATCGACCCCGGCACGCGCGGCGCGGTCGGCGGTGCTGCGGCAGCGGTCCGACTTCAGCTCGCAGGCGACGATCAGGCGGTCGCGCTGCGCCTGGGCCTGCGCCACAGCGAAATGGCCACGACCACAACCGACCTCGACCTCGAGCGGTCGGTCGTCGCCCGCCAGGCGTTGCAGCGCGCCGGCGAGATCGAAGATCACACGATAGCTAGCCGCGACTGCGCGCGAAGTCGACGGTGAGCTTGCGCCCTTTGAAGGTGGACCCCGATATCTGATCGATCACCTGTTGCGCTATCGCTTCCGGCACTTCGACGAACGAGTAGTTGTCGAGAATCTTGATCCGCCCGAACTGGTCCTCGGAGAGGCTGACATTCTCGGCGATGAGGGTGGTGAGGTCCTTGGCCTGGACGCGGCGGTTGCGGCCGATGCTGATGAACAGCCGGCGAAGATCATCCTCGCTCTGGCCGGCGGCGGCTGAAGCTGGCTCGGGCCTGGCTGCCGCGTCCGCGGTGGCGACTCCTGCGCCGCCACTCGCGCGGCCGTTGCGGCTGCCTCTCCCGCGGCTGTCGCGGCCACGGCTCTCACGGCGTCCACCGCCGGCAACGGGCGCCGGCGCGGTGCCGAGCAAGCGCTGCAGCAGGAACGCATAGAAGTAGGAACGGAGGAAGAACGGGACTTGCTTGCGGAGAAGCCGGCGCAATCGTTTGAGCTCGTCGGTGTCGGCGTGGTCGCGGAGCGTCTGCAGCGTTCGCTCGATCTCCGCCGCGACCTGGTCGGCTGCGGGCGCTTGTTTCAACAGAGGGACTCCTGGAGTGGCGAGTTTCTGCAAAGTAGTGGCGCCGCCAACCGACTGTCAATCGGTATAACGGCGCAACGATCGCATAACGCTCGTCGTACAGTCATGGCGAGGCTTCTTGGCACGGTACAATGATAACAGGGATGACACGCCACACGCGTCGATTATGGCGCATAGATTGTAAATCGCGGAGCAGCGCTCGCGTGCTGCAGCGGCCCCCTGCGCGCCACCGCGGCGCAATTACCATCGCCGCTGCATGCGTGACGACGGTGCTGATGGCGCTGCCGGTCGCCGCCGAGCGCTTCAGCTTCAACCACCAACCGGGGGAGCGGTATCGGTTGGTGACGCAGGTGGATGAGAACGTGTACCTCAACGGCGTCTTCCGCCAGCGGGTGGACATCCTCAACAAGATCGCGGTGCATGTGGCCGACGTGCGGGAGGATGGCGCCGGTCTGCTGGAGAGCTCGTTCCTGACTTCGGAGCGCGCCTACGACTCGTTGGGCACTTACGGACCCCTCGAGCAGCTCCACGAGTCCGTGTTCTGGCGAGCCCCCGAGGGCGGGCTAGAGATCGACGACCGCTATCTGATGCCGATCGTGCGTGGGGTACCTACCTTCCCGGACGAGGACCTCGATCCCGGTGATACGTGGGTCGGGGAGGGAGAGGAAGTCCACGACTTCAGCCGCAACTTCGGCGTGGCCGAGCCGTTCCGCTTCCCGATCCGGGTCAACTACACCTATCTGGGCCGCGATAACCGGGGCGGACGCGATGTGGGCGTGCTCGCCATCTACTACACTGTGTTCCATCGGCCGACACTGCAGGTTGGCGACAGTTTCAACACCCCGGAGCGCCTCACCGGGCTGTCGGAGCAGCTCTACTACTGGGATTTTGAGGCAGGGCGCGCGGTCGCGTACTCGGAGCAGTTCGAGTTCTTCGTGCATCTGGCGTCGGGGCAGGTGTATCGGTTCGAGGGCACCGCCAGTGGCGAGCTGGTGGAAGCCACGCCACTGGATCGCGAGCGGGCGGTCGAGGAGATCCGCGAAGAGCTCGAGGCAGAGGGCGTTACCGATGTCAGCGTGGAAGCCGTCGACGAAGGCGTCACGCTCACCCTGGAGAACATCCAGTTCCCCCCCGACTCGCCACTGCTGGTGCCGGCCGAGCAGGACAAGCTGCGCCGCATCGGCGAGATCCTCGCCGGGTTCCCCGGTCGCGACATCCTGGTCACCGGCCACACTGCGCGTGTGGGTACGGAGGAGAGTAGTCAGATCCTCTCCGAGCAGCGGGCGAAAGCGGTCGGCGACTTTCTGCTGCAGATCGGCGCGCGTTCGGCGGATCAGATGGTCTTCCGCGGGCTCGGCTCCCGCCGGCCCATCGGTGACAACTCCAATGAGCCGGGGCGCCGCCGCAATCGACGCGTCGAGATCACCATCCTCGAGAACTAGACCACCGCTGCGCGCCAGCCAGCGGATGCGCTATGCTCGCCGCCAATCAGCTGCGAGGAGCGCAATGAAGGTCTACTACGAAGACGATATCGATCGACAACTAATCGCTGACAAGAAGGTCGCCGTAATCGGTTACGGCAGCCAGGGCTTCGCCCACTCCAACAACCTCCGGGATTCCGGGGTGCAAGTCGCCGTGGGGCTGCGCAGTGACAGTCCGAGCGTGGCCAAGGTGGAAGAAGCGGGGATCCAGGTGATGGAGACCGCTGAAGCCGCGGCATGGGCCGACGCCATCATGGTCCTGGTCCCCGACCACCTGCAGGCCGAGATCTACGAGAAGGACATTGCCCCCGGCCTGAGCGCGGGCAACAATCTCATGTTCGCCCACGGGTTCAACATTCACTTCGGACAGATCGAGCCGCCGAAGGAGATCGACGTGACCATGGTTGCGCCGAAGGGACCGGGCCACACCGTCCGCCGTCAGTACGAGCTGGGGTATGGCGTTCCCTGCCTGGTGGCGATCGCCAACGACGCCAGCGGGGCCGCCAAGGATGTCGCCCTCGCGTACGCCGCCGCCATCGGTGGCGCGCGGGCTGGGGTTATCGAGACCAACTTCCGCGAGGAAACGGAGACCGACCTGTTCGGGGAGCAGACCGTCTTGTGTGGCGGGATTACCCATCTGATGCAGGCGGGCTTCGAGACGCTGGTCGAGGCCGGCTACGCACCCGAGATGGCGTACTTCGAGACCATCCACGAGGTGAAGCTAATCGTCGATCTGATCTACGAGGGCGGCATGTCGTTGATGCGCTACTCGGTAAGCGATACCGCGGAGTACGGCGACTACGTCTCCGGCGAACGGCTCATCGACGATGGCATCAAGGCGAAGATGAAGCAGATCCTGGGGGAGATTCAGGACGGGTCCTTCGCCAAGGGCTGGATGGACGAGAACCGGGCCGGTCGCAAGCGCTTCCTGGGCATGCGATCGAGCCACGCCGGCCACCAACTGGAGGAGGTCGGCGAGCAGTTGCGGTCCATGATGCCGTGGATTGCCAAGGAGCGAATGGTCGACAAGAGCAAGAACTAGGGCCCGTCGACCGGGTCGCTGCCGCGCAGGTGGTCGCCCTCGTAACGGCGGGGCACGCGGGCGGCGATGCCGGTGAGCACCTCGTAGGGGATGGTTTCCAGCCACGCCGCCAGCTCCTCGGCGCTGGGTGCCGGCGGGTCTCCGATCAGCGTGACCTCATCGCCGACCGCCGCCGTGGGTCTTGGGCCGATGTCGACCAGGCACTGATCCATACAGATCGTCCCTACCACCGGATAGCGCCTGCCGCCGATGGCCACCTGCGCGCGGTCGGAGAGGCCTCGCCGGTAGCCGTCGCCGTACCCCACCGGCAGGGTGGCAATCCACGTGGTGGCGCGCGTGTGGTAGCGGTGGCCATAGGAGAACCCGGTGCCCGCGGCAACCTGTTTCATCTGTACGATTCGGGTGGTCCAGCGGAGCGCTGGCAACAGCTCGGTCTCCGCGGGAAGGTAGCGAGAGGGGCGAATGCCGTATGCGGCGATGCCCGGCCTCGCCATATCGAGGCGCGATTCGGGCAGTCGCAGCAGCGCCGCGGAGTTGGCGGCGTGGCGCACCGCGGTTCCGCAGTCGTCACACGCAGCGAGGAAACGGGCGAGCTGCCCCCGGGTGTAGTCGAGCTGTTCCTCGTCGGCGCGGGCAAAGTGGGTGGCAATGCCGGCCACATCAAGATGGGGCAGCTCTGCCACGGCCGCCCACAGCTCGCCCGCCCGTTCCGGCGGACAGCCGATGCGGCCCATGCCGGTATCGACCTTGATGTGCACCGCCACTCTGGCGTCGACGGCGCCGGCAGCCGCCGACAGCTCGCGAGCCAACGCCAGATCGGCCACCATCGTCTGCGCACCGCTGGCAACGAGCTCGCCGATGTCGTCCGCCGATGGCAGCCCGAGCAATAGCACTGGCGCGGCGACGGCCGCGTCGCGAAGCGACACTGCCTCGTCCACGGTGGCCACCCCGAGCATCGAGACCCCTGCGTCCACGGCCGCCCGCGCCCCCGCCGTGATGCCGTGGCCGTACGCATTCGCCTTTACCGCCAGACAGAGCGGCACCTCGGGGCCCGCGGCGCCGGCCAGGACACCTAGATTGGAGCGGAGGCGGGCGAGGTCGACGGTCGCATGGGTGGCTCTCACCGCCCGGTGCTAGTCCGACGATGCTGTGGCTTCAGCGCTAGTCGGACGACGGCAGGCCGTCCGGCGCCGCACTGAGGATGAGATGGTCGAGCAGCAGCCGCTCGCCGACCAACGTGGTAACGGACAGCTTCGTGGGTGGCGAAGCGAGCGTCAGCCCCACGGCCTCCCCGGGCGGGTCGGTTTCTCGGGTTACCGCCAGGCTCACGCCGCCACCGTCAGCACTCCAGGTCAGGGCGGCGGCTGTCGCGCCGTCCAGCGGGACCGTGACGCTGTGGTCATCGGCGGCTCCGCTCAGCGTCATGCTCGCGCCGGCGCCGGCGCCGCTGGCAAACGCCAGACGGGCGTAGCCCTCGTCGGCGGTCGCCAGTGGCACCAGCAAGGTGTCCCCGCCGTCGATGACGGCGTAGCCAGCGGCGTGGCGCAGTGTCGAGAGTGGATCTGCCGCCACCGTGGTATCGAATCCGGTTGCCCATGCCCCCTCGTCGGCGGCAACGGCGAGGGTCGTGTAGGCGGCATCCGGGTCTGTCGTTGCCGCCCCGGCGTCGTCGCGCACGTACGTGCTGAGCTCACCGAGGATGCCACGAAACTCCGCGCCACCGATGACGGTGCGGCCAGGAGTGCCCTCATCGCCGGCGGTGGTGAGGGCAAACGGCAGGTCCACCCCACCGGCTGTCTGCACCCCGTCTTGATACCAGGCCAAGGAGGCGTGATCGGCGGCGATGGATGCCGACAGCGTCAGCGTGCTGACGTCGGGCCCGAGCGGCTCTCCGGCCAGCAGAGTTGCGGAGGAGGCGCCAGACGCCAGGGTGGCCATCGGTATGCCTGCGTCGTCCAGCGCCAGCACCAGTTGCAGATCGCCACCCTCGCTGGCAAGCAGGACGCCAGTAGGTTGATCGGCACGCAGCGTAAGCGAGACCGAGAACGCCACCGATCGAGACTCGCCATCGTCGCCGACGGCGGGAAGCAGTGAGCGGGCCAGCTCGAGCTGCCGATCGGGATCCATCACGTAGCCGATGTCGCTGCCGAGAGCACCGAACAGCGGAGCAAAGCCGGACAACACGCTGGCGGAGCCGTCCAGCGCGGCGGGATCCGAGCTGGTACCGGGCGCGCTGTCGGTAAGGGTGGCGTCGAAGCGGAGCAGCACCAGGTGGTTGGCGCTCGCTTCGGTGGGGTCCGCGGCCACGACGTACACCGAGACGTCGCGTGCGGCGAGGGGAAGCGGATGTACCATCCCCGTAGTAGGTGGCACCGGGAACACTTCCAGGGAGACGGCGTAGATACCAGCTTCGACGGGGGTTGGCCATGAAGCGGCGTCGTAGCCGTCGCTTAACATGCCCTCCGCGATCAGCTGGTCCGCCTGCCACCAGCGCAGGAAAGGATCGCGGCCGGCCGGCACGGCGAGGGTGGCCGACAGCGTCGCGGTGGACCCGGCTGCGCTCACCGGCGGAAATGCGGTGAGCGCTTGCAGCAGGTAGTCGTCGGTGACGTGAAAGAACGTCAGCTCTTCGATAATTGCCGACTGCGAGGTGGTAACCCTGAAGCGAAGGGTGTAGGCGCCGTCGGCGAGAGCGAGCTCGTCGAATGGCCCGACCTCGATCGGCTCGTTGGTGGGCGGTGCCTCGAGCAAGCTCTCCCAGATTGGGGCGCCCTCCACATCGAGAAGAGCTACGTCGATCGACAGCACCTCCTCGCCGGCCGGCGGCGCCGTTATCTGGACGATCACCGGCGATTGCGGTGTCAGATAACCGCCGTCGACGAGGCTGCTGACGCCCACCAACGGCTGCTCGTCGTCGTCGACGAGGCCGAAGTTGCTGCACGCAACGGCGAACAGAGATATGGCGGCAAGGCCCACCGGTGCCCGCCAACTTTCCATTGCCAACAATTTAGCACATCGCTCGGCGGATACCGGCCGAGATATGCTGGTTCTACGGACGGGCGCGGGCATGGGAAAGCTGATCATCGAGGGCGGGCTGGTCGCAACGCCCAGCGCCGGTGTGGTGGCGGACCTGCTCATCGAAAACGGTCTGATCGCCGCGCTGGCAGCACCCTCTACCCGGCGGCGGGGCAGCATGCTGGTCGGCGCCGACGAGGGCGCCTCCGCGGTCTTCGACGCGCTCGGCCGGTTCGTGTTGCCGGCTGCGACAATGCTGCTGGTGCCACCGGCGCAGCCCGGGCAAGCGGCAGCCGCCGTGCCGCGGCGGAGTGGTAGTCTGCCCAGGTCGAGTAGCGTGGCCTGCTGGTTGCGGGACACACAAACGCCGGCTCCGGCGGGCAACTGGCTGCCAATCTGGTACCCCTCCCCTGATGCGCTGGAGCCCGAGGAGATCGACACGGCGCTCGCCGAGCAGGTGTGGGGGGGTGGCGTGCCGGTGGTCGGCCTGCGGGCGTCGCAGCCATGGCGTGGCGGTGATCGGGAGAGGTGGCTTGCGGCGCTCGGCGCGCTAGCGGCCGCAGCCGGCGCGCTGGTGGTCCTGTGGCTGGCGGTGACGACGCCGCAACGGCAGGTGGTGAGGGTGGCAGAAAGGGTGGTCGCAGCGGGCGGCCGACTGCTCCTGGCCGTGGAGGATGCCGCGCAAGCGAGCGGTGCCTGCGCCCTGGCCGCCTCGATCGGTGGAGCGGCAGCCGGTGTGTGGGTGGCCAGCCCATCTCCTGACACCGCTGGCGCTGTCGCTGCGAGCAGCGAGCACAGCCAGCGTTGGTGGGAGCTGGTGCGAACCGGCGCGGTGACCTGTCTGAGCGGCGATGGCTCCGAGGGTCATCTGCTCGTCCGGCTGTACCGCGATGGGGTTGCCTCCGGACGCATCGGGCTGACGCATCTTGCCAGTCTGGTCGCCGGGTGGCTCCGGCGCCACGCTGGGCTCAGCCCGCCGCTCACGCCCGACTCCGAGGCGGACGTGGTCGTAGTGGACCCGGAGAGCACTGAGCCGTCCCAGGCAGAGCGCGTGTGGATAGACGGCGCACCCGTCGCCGCGGCGGCCGGCCGTAGGGTACGGGGCCGGCCGCTACCGTGGCCGCACTGACGTCGACCTGAGCGCTAGCGCTCCTCGTCAGGCTGACGCATCCGCTCCTTCAGCTCTTGGAGCGCCCTCTCGCTCTCCTCGGTCTTCTGCAGCTCCTTGAACTGATCTGCCAGCTCATCCCGCTCTCCCACTGCGGCCTCCAGCTGGGCCAGCAGCTGCTCGGTGTCGATGGTGGGGTCGAATCGCTGCTGCAGGCGGCGCAGCTGATCGCGCAGGATTGATAGCTGCGCCGCCTGCTCCTGCTCCTCGGCGGCAAGCACGCCAACACGCCGCTGTACGTCGGCGAGGTGCTCGCGCGCAGATGCCATGAGGTCATCGCGCCCGCCCTCCACGGCCAGCTTGATCCGTCCCTCCCACTTGGCACGCTCCTCGCCCAGCTTGGTTAGCTCCCCCCTCGTCGTGCGGAGGGTGACCATGAACTGGGTTACGTAGTCGCGAGCGGAGGAGGCGTCCAACCCACTCAGGTCCGTGGGGTCCATCGACACTGAGTATACTGCCCGCGGGTGCACTACTCGCAGTGACCGGCGAATTAGCCGATGGCTTGCGACGATTCGAGCTGGATGTGCAGGCCTGCCTGCCACCGCTACAGGCGTACGCTGGGCTGCTGCAGCGCTACAACTTCCGCTACCGACTGATTGCAGACCTGGAGCGGCTGACCACCCATCACCTTCTGGACTCGCTGGCCGGCCTGGCCACCGTGCGCGACCACGCCGTGGCCGGGCGGGTGGTCGACATCGGCAGTGGGGCCGGCCTGCCCGGCGTGCCCCTGATGCTGGCGGCACCCGAGCTGCAGGTAACGCTGGTCGAGCGCTCGGCGCGACGCGCTCGATTCCTGCGGCTGGTGGTCAACGAGCTGGGTCTCGGCGACCGTTGCCGGGTGATCGAGCGTAACATACAGCGGCTGAGTCGCAGCGACGCCCCCGCCGACCATGACTTGCTGGTCTGTCGTGCCGTCGCCGGGCTGCCGGAGACGGTAGGCATGCTGCGCGCACTGGCGGCCCGCGACGTATGCGTGCACCCACAGGCGTCGCTAATCGCGTACAAGGGGCGGGCGAGCGTCATCGCAACCGAGACCAGTGGGATCGTCCAGCGCTGTCAGGTGCTGCGAGTCCGGGTCCCCGGAGTTGTCGAGGAGCGTCACCTCGTCGTGGTATCCGGGCCGTGGAAGTAGCGGCGCGGAGGCGCGGCGCTGCGGCCTGCGGCGTCCCTAGACGCTGAAACTTGCGCACCAGCTCGCGCTTGCCAAGCAGATCGATGCGCCTCGCTTCGACAAACGACTGGGCGCCGATGGTGTAGCTTCCGGCCGACGCGCACACCCCTCTGCCGCCGACGCGTAGCTCTTTGAGCTTGGCGTACATCTCGCGCAACACCATCTCGCCGGTATCGCCGCTGGTGCGCAGGAAACGGAACAGGATCTGATCGTCCCACGAGCTGGTGGTGACGTCCGCCATGACATCCACGTATTCGTCGCCGACGACCGAGACGTTGCCAAGCTTCGTGGTGGCGTCGGGGAAGTAAGTTAGGGCGAGCTGCTTGCACAGATTGACGAAATCGGGCGTCCGACCGACCAGAAACACTTGCAGGTGCCGATTCGCCGCGATCTCCCGGTAGTGCTGGATGAGTGCCGGCACATCGCGGTACGACGGCGCGGCTTCGCGAATCGACTCCCACTCTCGCAGCGCATCCGCCACGTCGCCCTTGCGCAGGTGCGCGGTGGCCTGTCGGTAGCGCAGTTCCAACGCCACCTTCACCGGGGCGTCCTGGTGCCTTAGGCCGATGCGGAAGTCGGCAATGGCCTCGTCGTAGCGCTGTTGATTGAGGTGGATCGATCCGGCGGCGAGACAGGAGTGGGCTACCAGGCGCGGGTCCGCACGGAGGTGGGTGAACAGCTTGAGGGCCCGGGAAGCGCTGCCGGTGCCGTCGTAGCTCCGGGCGAGGGCGTAGATGGTGTCACGATCGGCCGGGTCCTGATCGACCGCGAAGGACAGATGCGGCGCTGCGGCCTCGAACTGCTTCATCCGGTACAGCGACAGCCCAAGGTAACGCCGCGATGGCGCATGCTCGGGATCGACGCTCACCGCAGGTTTCAGCAGACCGATGGCGCGCTTGTAGTTCTTGCGGATGTATTCGAGGTGGCCGAGCGTGGCGTTTACCTCGAAGTCATCCTGCTTGCTGGCGCGCGCAATCATCAGTCCCTTGTACGCCTCGCCATAGTCCTTGAGCTGGAATGACGACATGGCGTGCCGTATGGTGAGGGCCGTTTCCTCCAGCGCATCGTCGGTGGCGCACAGCTCCACCAGCGTGGCGTACAGACGTCGCGCCTGCTCGAACTCGCCGTCGGCGTAAGTAGATATCCGCCAGCGACCGAAGCGCGGCTGGGTCGCGGGGGTTGGCCGCCAACCGACGCCGAGCCTCCTTGACCACCGCCTGCTGATCACGAGCGAGGAGGCTGCGGCTGCCGATCGTGCGCGAGCGGTGGACTGCCAACAGCACGCCGCCGGTGGCGAGCGCGGCAACGGCAATCCCCGCCAAGATGGCAATGAGGGCCACGCTCATAGAGCTAGATGTAGGAGGCCGATGCCGGCCGTTTCAACAAAACGCCGCCCATCGATTTGGTGGAACGCGCGGGCAGATGTTGCGTTGACAACGGGATAGCGCGCGCATACGGTTTTTCACACTCACCGTGGGCAGGCGAATCGGCATTCGTGTGGCCGACGGCACCTTCTACCCGATCCTTGATGGCGACGAGGACGGTCGCCGCCGGTTGGTCGTTACCACCGCACAGGATAACCAGACTGTGCTCCGTATCCAGTTCGTCCGTGAGGGCGGCGCGGAGGGCGCCGATAGCGCCGAGGGCGCGACCACGGTGCTGGGCACGCTGGAGTTCGAGGCCATCGACCCTGCTCCCAAGAGCGACGCAGACATCGAGCTGCTGGTGGGTGTGGATGCCGGCACCCTCAACGCGTGGGCGCGGGACATCGTCAGCGGCGAGAAACACGAGCTGTCCGTCAGCCTCAGCGACGCCGAGTTCGATGACTTCTATCTAACCGATCTCGGGATAGACAGCGACGACGGGAGCGCCGCGATCAAGGAGGAGGCCGTCACCGATGACGGCGACGATTTTGCCCCTCCCGAGTTCGATGCCGACGACTTCGACTCCGCCGAGCTCGGTGATGATGAAGTGACGGCAGAGGCCGCCGCCACCGAGCCTGACGTCGGTGTCGATGCCATCGATGATGCCTTCGATCTGGACGCCCCCACCGAGGAGGAGCCGGTAGCGACCTCCGACGATTCACTGCTCGACGACGACCTCACCGGCGATGCCTACCCGATGGGGGCGGCGGGTTCCCGCCGTACCCATCTGGTTCGCCAGCGCCGTGGCCGGATGTGGATGCTGGCGATCATCGTTGGTGCGATTATCCTCCTCGCCGTCGCCGCGGTGGTGGTCATTCGCGGCCTCGCGACCGAGAGTAGCCCGCCCTGGGTGGCGACGGTTGCCTCGTGGGGCGATGCGGTTTTCGGCGAACGCGCTCCTGCGGAGCAGGGGGAAGGGAGCGGCGACGGCTCCAGCGGCCAGGGAGCGGCGGACGCGGGCGGCGCCGGGGACAGTGGCGGCGCACGGGCCGCCGGCGGCGCCGCAACCGGAGACACCGCGGCCACACCAGCCACCCCATCGGGTGGCAGTGCCCAGAGTGGCGAGGTGCGCACGGTGCGGCGAGGCGACACGCTGTGGGATCTCGCCAATAGCTACTATCAGAACCCCTGGAAGTACCCCGAGATCGCGCGCCGCAACAACATCGCCAATCCCGACCTGATACTGGCAGGGACAGAAATCTTCATTCCCGAGCTGTGATGGCGTCGCGCCGCCGTCGGCGCGTCGATCGCGCCCGTCACCGCCGCCGTAGCTGGCCGGTGGCGGCAGCCACGCTCACGCTGGCAGCGTCGTGCGCCGTCGACCGTCCCTGGGACCAACCCGTGGACCATCTCCTCGAGGAGCTGGCGCGCGGCAACCATGCCGTGCTGTCGCAGATCGACTTCGTTGCATACCCGCCCTCGCATGCCCTCGCCCTCGGGCAGGAGGCGCCGCTGTACCTGGCCAAGATTCTGTTGGAACAGGGCCGGGCGGAAGGCGCCCGCCGGCTGCTGGAGGTGCAGACACGCCGCGGACCCAACTGGGCGCGCGCTCGGGCGGCGGTGCTGCTGGCCCGACTGAGCCTCGACCTCGGCCAGTACCGGCAGGCGGCAGCGGCCGCCCGACGGGCGGTAGCGAGGGGAGGCTCAGACGACCTGGTCGCCGCCAGCGAGCTGCTGCTTACCAGTGCCCTCTATCGCCAACGCGAGGACGAGGAGGTGCTGGATCGCCTGGGCGAGGATGGCGAGCTTGCCGGTGAAGAGTTGCTCATGCGCGCGGTGGCCCGCCACCGGACCGGGAGGAGGGGCTGGGATGCCGATCTCCTGCGGCTGGCGCAGCAGGGTCGGGCGTCGCAGTTGCATGAGCGGGCGTGGGCGTACCTCACCACCGGGCCCGGCCGCAACGCGCCGGCGGCCACGCTCCAGCAGGCCGATCTCGACGCCCTACGACAGCTGATGGAAGGCAAGTCACACCTCGCCGGCGGCAACCGCCGCGATGCCGTCACCGCCTTCGAGGGGGCTCTTGCAGCGCGGCCGAGGCTGACCTCGGCGCTGCTCACCCAGGAGATGGGGGCCGCCTACCGGTGGTTGGACGAGCCTGACAGGGGTGCGCGCTCTCTGCGACAGCTCGCGGAGAGACGTGCCGAGGCCGGCGTCGCGGCGGCGCCCAGCGTCGATGCGGCCATCGGCGAGCAGCTGGCGCGCCTCGCCCGGGACGCCGGCGACTATCCGGAGGCGGTAAGCACTCTGTTGCGTCTGCAGCGGGGTGCGGACAGTGCCACCGCCCGCGATCGCTACACCTGGCTGCTGCTCGACATCTACCTGAACCGCGCGCCGTCGCTGCGGCCACCAGGCCCCTCACCGCTAGCCACGTCGGCGGCTTCCTGGGCTGATCCTGGCTACTTCGCTGACCTGTACGCGCAGCAGATCGCCCGTAGCGTGGCCGCCCGTGACTGGCCAGAGATCGGGGCGCTGCGCGCCGCCCTGGAGGCACGTGGCGACGCACCGGCATTGCTGGCCCGGGCGTCCTATGTGCTCGCCCGCTCCAGCCAGGCGGGCCTGACTCAGCTTGCGCCTGCGGCCGGCGGTGGGGCGACGGAGTTGCTGAGCGACGTGGCAGTCCTGGACGCGGGCGGTTACTACGGTCGGCTGGCGGCGCTGTGGCTGCGGCGCGGCGGGGCGCCGGCGGCGGCTAGCCCACCTGCGGCGGCCGCGATGTCGACGGCATCTGCCGCCGCTGCCGAGGACGTCGGGAGTGGCAACGACGTGGATCGGTTCGTGGCTGGCCTGTTTCGCTTTGGTCTGTTCCAAGAGGGGATGGCGACCGTCGCCGGCGCTCCATCACCCCTCAGCACCTGGGTGTTGCGGGAGGCGTCGATCGCGTTGGCGGCGGCTGGGCTTCTGCGGGAGTCCATCGGCATGGCATCGCGCGTGCTGGCCAGGCCGCTGGTCGAGCACCGCGCGGGAGACCGCGAGCGAGGCTACCCGCTTCACTATCGAGCCCAGGTGGAGCAGCTCGAGCTGGGTGGCATGCACGACGCGGTCTTCTACGGACTGGTACGGGAGGAGAGCCGCTTCGACGCGGAGATCGTATCGAGCGCCGGCGCCGTGGGCCTGACGCAGCTGATGCCGGCTACTGCGGCCGATGAAGCGCGGCGGATGCGCCTGACGGATCCTCTCGAGCTCACGGATCCGGGTCAGAATCTGACGATAGGCGCGGCCCACCTCGCGCGGCTGTACGGGCGGCTCGATGGAAGCGTGCCGCGGAGCCTGATGGCGTACAACGCCGGCCTGTCCCGCGTGCGCGGGTGGGACCGCGCCTACCAGGGGCTGCCCCTCGACCTGTACGTCGAGGCGCTACCGTTCGCAGAGACCCGTGGCTACGTCCGCAAGATCTTGAGGAGCACGGTGCAGTACGCCGCCATCTACTGGGACGTGCCCGAGCGACAGGCGGCGGCGCTGTTCTACGACTTCCCGGCGAGCGAGCCGGCGGCACCTGGGGGCGAGCGATGAATCTGATAAAGGGACTGGTATTGGGCGTTCTCCAGGGGGCTACGGAGTTCTTGCCGATCTCCAGCTCCGGCCACCTGGTTCTGGCCCGCGAAGTGATGGAGCTGCCCCAGACAAGCCTGCTGTTCGACGTGCTTCTGCACGTCGCCACCCTGGCCGTGGTATGCGTGGTCTTCCGGCGGCGGATCGGCGCGCTCATCCTCGGTCTCGTCGATCTGCTGCGCCCGGCGCAGCGGCGGCGTCCCGAGCTGGCCGCCGAGCGCACGACGCTGCTGCTACTGGTGGTAGCAAGTGCAGCCACGGTAGTCGTGGCGTTGGGCGTCCGCGCCGCTGACCTACCGCGCACCGCGGCGTGGACCGGTGGCGCGCTGGTGGCCACGGCTGCCGTGCTGCTGGCCGGTT
>CAJWOB010000008.1 GCA_913043885.1 uncultured Spirochaetaceae bacterium
GGCGGCGACGATCCGGCGCACCTGAGCGAGAAGGTGGCGGCGTCGCTGATCAGGGTGGCGGGGCCTGACATCGAGGTGGTGGTGGTGGTGGGTCCCCGGTTTGGCGAACGGGAATGGCCGCCAGGCGTCTCCCTACTGCCACCGCAAGCGAGCCTGAACCAGCTCCTCGCCGAGGCGGCACTGGTGTGTACCGCCTACGGCCTAACCGCCTATGAAGCGCTCGCCGCCGGCACGCCCGTGCTGCTGGCCAACCCCAGCCGCTATCACCAGCGTCTTGCCGAGGCGTCCGGCATCCCCAGCCTGGGCGTGGCCGCGCCCTGGCGTCGCTTCCACGAGCGTCGTCTGGCAAGCCTGGTAGGGCGTCCGGAGCGCCTGCAACGGGCGGTTGGCACGGTGCGTCGGCTGCTGACGCCCGACGCCCTGCAGGAGCACTCCGAGGATCAGGTACCGTCAGAGCTGTCGGACCTCCTCGACTCGCTGCAGGCCAGCGGGCCAGTTTCCTGTCCCTCGTGCGGGAGGCGGTTGACCCCCGCGGTTGCGCGCTTCGCCGATCGTACCTACCGCCGCTGTCGCCGCTGCCAGCTCATCCACATGGTGCGGTTCGCGCCATCACCGTCGGGTGTCATCAGCTACGATTGCGCCTACTTCTTCGATGAGTACCGGCGGCAGTATGGCCGCACCTACCTGGAGGACTTCGCCCACATCCGTGCCACCGGCTTCGAGCGGTTGCGCCGCATGGCGCGGTGTCGGCCCGCTGCCCGGCGGCGCACCCCGTGGGCGGACCCGGGGGGAAGCCCGCGCCCGCGATTGCTGGACGTCGGCTGCGCCTTTGGCCCATTCCTCGACGCGGCGCGCCGCCGCGGCTGGGATCCCGCCGGTATCGATGTGTCGAGCGACGCCGTGGCGCACGTGGTCGAGCAGCTCGGTCTGCCGGCGATGGTAGGTAGCATCGAGGAGCTCGGCGCCGATGAGGTCGCGCGCGCTCTGACGACGACAACGGCAGCGGCAGCGGGTGAGCACCAACGGTTCGATGCCGTCACCATGTGGTACGTCATCGAGCACCTGGTCGAGCTGCGCCGCGTGCTGCTGCTGGCGCGGCAGCTGCTGGTGGTCGGCGGGGTGCTGGCGTTCTCCACTCCGAGTTCGAGCGGCATTTCCGGGCGACGGTCGCTGCGCCGGTTCCTGCAGCACAGTCCCGGCGATCACTACACGGTGTGGCACCCGAGGTCGGCGCGGCAGGTGCTACACCGCTATGGCTTTCGCGTCCGGAGGGTGCGAGTCACCGGCCACCACCCCGAGAGGTTTCCCCTCGCAGCCGGCCGGGGCCCGGTGCGGGCCCTCTATCGCCTGGTCGCCGCCGCGGCGAGCCGGATGCTGCGCCTGGGGGACACCTTCGAGGTCTACGCAACTGCGCTGCCGGAAGGCGCTCCGTCCCATCGACGGCGGCGCCTGCAGCGGCGGGGGAGGAAGGAAGATGTCTGACCGACACGGGAAGAGCGTGCTCGTATTGGGCGCTGGCACCATGCAGCTGCCGGCGGTGCTGGCTGCGCGTCGACGCGGCTGGCGGGTGGCCGTGGCCGCGCCTTCCGCGCGAGAGCCGGCGGTCGCCCTGGCCGACGAGCATCTGCGCTGCGACCTCACCGACGTGCCTGCCCTGGTGGCTGCGGCTGGTGCCCTGGCCGGAGCGGGGGGGCTCGACGGCGTGTTTACGGCCGGTACCGACTTCTCCCACAGCGTCGCGTGCGTGGCGGAGTCGCTGGGTCTCCCCGGTGTCGCTCCCGAGGTCGCCGAACGGGCCACCGACAAGGGACGGATGCGTGCGACGCTGGCCGCAGCCGGTGTGCCGGTGCCCAGCTACGCAGTGGTAGGGCAGGGCGGCGGTGCTGCTGTCGACGCACAGTTGCGCGCCGCGGCCGAGGTGCCGCTGCCAGCGGTCGTCAAGCCGGTGGACAACATGGGGGCGCGCGGCGTCGTCCGGGTAGACAGTCCGTCACAACTGGACGCGGCGATCGATGGCGCCCGCGCTCAGTCGCGGTCGGGGCAGGCGGTGGTAGAGCAGTACATGGCCGGGCCGGAGCTGAGTATCGATGCCCTGGTATGCGACGGCCGCGTTACCATCTGCGGCATTGCCGACCGCGATATCCGCTTCCCGCCCTATTTCATCGAGATGGGGCACACCCTGCCCTCGGCCCTGGCGCCCGCACAGCTCAGCGACGCCACTGAGGTGTTTCGGGCTGCGATCGCTGCGGTCGGCATCCGCAACGGTGCTGCGAAAGGGGACGTGATGGTAACCGACGAGGGTGCCAAGATCGGCGAGATCGCCGCGCGGCTGTCGGGAGGCTATATGTCCGGGTGGACCTACCCGTATGCCACCGGTGTGGATCTCACCGGGGCGGGCCTGGAAATCGCGGTCGGCGCGCCGGCCCCCGACCTGGCGGGGGCGCTCGAGCCACGCTGGCAGCGGGTGTCTGCCGAGCGTGCGTTCCTTTCGATTCCCGGGCGGGTGCAGTCGATCGACGGCACCGAGGAGGCGCAGTGCGTCGCCTCGGTCCGAGACCTGTTCGTACGCGTCGCCTCCGGCCAGGACGTGGATCTTCCCACCAGCAACGTCGAGAAATGTGGCAACGTAATAGCCTGTCACGACAGCCGCGACGCGGCGGTCGAGGCCGCTCTGGTGGCCACTCAGACCGTGACCGTTCGGCTGGAGCCGGGCAACGATCGGACCGAGGCGTTTCTCTTCGGACAGGACCAGCGTGTCGGGGCGTTCGGCGATGCCGGACAGCGGCAGCTGGCGCGCATCGAAGCCGAAAGCGCGGCGGCCGCCGTCAGCGGCGCAGCTCCGCCGCCACCAAGCTCGGGTGGTGCCGACGCTCATGGCGCAGTCGCAGTGGTGGGACACCCCGAGTTGCTGGCCAGCGACATGCGCGACTGGCACGGCCTGCAGGTGGCGGACGCGGCGCATCGCGCCCTCGAGCTGGGTCGTGGGCGACTGGTAACGGCGGCATCCGGCATCGGCGGCTCGACGCGGTGCATCGATCGCATGTTCTGGCGCGCTCTGCTCCGTGGCAGCGTGCAGGGAGCGCTGTACGTCCTGGACCGAGAACGTCGCGCCGGCGGCGACAGCGAAGCGCGGTGCGCAGCCTAGACGGGGCAGACATGGCCCGGGTGCCGTACGCGTCACACTACTCGCCATCGCCGGCGGCGCAGGCCGCGCGTCGTCGTCCGCGTGGTGTGGTGGCCACCGTCGCAGTTGCGGCGTTTGCCGCGTGTGTGGTGCTGCCTGCCTCCGCTCAGGACGCGGGCGCGACAAATGTGCTGGATCTGGCGGTAAGGACTGGCGCCGCTCTGGAGTGGCACCCGCTGCGCGAGCTCGGTGTGTTGGTGCGCGGCGGCAGGCAGGTTCACTTTCGCGTGGGCACACCCTGGGTCCTGACGGAGGCCCACGTGCCGCTCTACACCGGTGCCATTACCCGCGACGGCGGCGCGGTCACGCTGCCGGCGGCAGGGGCCAGCCTGGTGAGCAGCTACCTGTTGCCTGAGCCGGACCTGCCGCGGCGTCGCGTTGCCGCAATCATGATCGACCCCGGCCACGGTGGCCGAGATCCGGGCACCATCGGCAGCCATCGGATCGGCGAGGGTAGCCTCACACTGCAGGAGAAGGAGGTGGTGCTGGACGCCAGCCTGCGCCTGCATCGATTGCTGGCGGCACGATACCCGGACAAGCAGGTACTTCTGACGCGCGATGATGACACCTACGTCAGCCTGGGGGACCGGGTGTCCCAGGCCAACGCGGTTGCCACCGGCGAGCACGAGGCCGTCGTATTCGTCTCGGTGCATGCCAACGCGTCGCTGGACCGCCGTTCACGCGGCTTCGAGGTCTGGTACCTGCCGCCCGAGTTCCGGCGCACGCTGATTACCGAGGACGAGGTGGAGGAAGGCTCCGAGGCCCTGGTGCCGATCCTCAACACCATGCTGGAGGAGGAGTACACGCGGGAGAGCGTGATGCTGGCTCGCGGTGTGGTGGCGGCGCTCGATCGCGCTGTGGGCGACCTGAGCCCGAATCGCGGCATCCGCGAAGAGAGCTGGTTCGTGGTGAGGAACGCCGAGATGCCGGCCGTGCTCATCGAGCTTGGCTTTGCCACCAACCGCGACGAGGCGCAGTTGCTGGCAAGCGGCGTCTACTTGCAGACGCTCGCTGAGGCTATCTACAGTGCGATCGAGTCGTTTGTCGGTATGTACGAGAGCAGCGAAGGCTTCACCCGCACGTGACCGCATCGGTCGGCTCATCGGGCTCGCTGCTGCGCAGGCGCTCCCTCCTTGGCTACGATCGTGCGACCACGTTGCGTTCGGTCGCGCTGGCGCTGGCGCTGACACTCATCGGCTCGGTCCTGCTGTGGACCCTGGCGCGGGGCGGCAGTCAGCGGCGGCTGCTGTTCTTTCCGGAGTTTCATACCCAGCTTTTGGTTGGAGAGGTCCGTTACCTGCCCCAGCGCGAGTCACTGGCGGATGAGGCGCGGCTCCTGATCGCCGAGACGATTCTCGGCCCCGCCAACCACGACGCGGTGGCCGTCGTGCCGCGGAGCGTGGAGCTCCTCTCGGTGCACGTGATTGGCGACGAGGCGGTGGTGAACCTCTCCCGCCATGTGCTGTTCGACGCCACGCCGTTGCCCACGTCGCGGTTGCAGCGGCTACAGGGACTGGCAAACACTGTTCTCTACAACCTCCGCGAGCTGGCCAGCGTGCGGGTGTTGGTCGAAGGGCAGGAGCCGAGTCTGGAAGGTGCGCCGGGAGGCCGATTGCTGCTTGCTAAGTCTTTGTTGAGGTAGAAATAGATTGATTGACACCGGAAGGCGCCTCAATATAATTGACCGTATAGGATCAAGCCTCCTACCAATTCCCTCTGCTAACTGCAAAGGAGCCTGCTGATGAAACGCTGTCTCGCAACCGCCGCGCTGCTCGCGCTATCTGTGAGCGTCGCCGTGGCCGACCAGTTAGCCCTGATCGATTTCTCTAAACTCACGCGCGATATCCAGGTTCGCCAGGGTTCCAACGAGCCCGACGAGAACGAAGCTACCGTCGTGGACTACGCAGAGTTCGCGGGATCCACGTTCCCCCAGGCAGAGCTCGATCAGATGAAGGTCTCTCTCGCCATCCCGAACTGGGACGTGTTGCTATCCACCTCGGCCCGCACCATCGAGAACCAGCGCTTGTCGGTCACCCGCGAGGCCACGGTCAGTGATGCGGCCCGTGACCACGAAGGCGAACAGATGGCCGGACGCATGGTGATGGGCGTGCGGGTGCGCTTCCCGGAAGCGCAATTCAACGCGTTTGCCCGCATCGAGCCGCCGTTCGATATTCCGGCGTTTGGTCAGGACGACGAAGATCAGTTCAAGGGCTTCGGCGTTATCAAGAACGTCGGGGTCATCAAGGAAGTGGAAGCAACGCTTTTCGGCGGCAACTTCCCCTATGGCTTTGCCGTGGTGCTGGTGGACTCGAACGGCGTCGAGCGGCAGATCTTCATGGGCAACCTGCAGTTCGATGGTTGGCGCAGGATGAGCTGGAGCAACCCCAATTACATAACTGACGTACGCCACCAGGAGATCTCCCGACTGCCGTTGTACCCGAATAGCAGTCCGTTCGTGAAGCTCGGTGGCTTCATCATCTATCGCGATAGTCAGCAGGTTGGCGGCGACGCGGTCACCTACATCCGCGACGTCAAGGTCACCTACGATCTGGCGCTCCTGGAATCCCAGACTACCGAGAGCGACATCATTCACGAGGATATCTGGGGTATCGTCGCCGAGCGTCAGAACGCGCGTACGCGCGCGGAGCTGCAGCGCGTTGCCAATACCCAGGTGCTTCGCTTCCTCGAGCGGCAGAAGCTGGATACCACTACGAATCTGGATACCACTACTCCGTAGCGGCCAAGAGGACTCGGCCAGCCGCAGCGGCTGGCTTACGAAAGACGGCCCCACCGGCGCGAGCCGGGCGGGGCCGTTTCTTTTTTTTAGCGCTGTGTTGTGGCAGCGGCTGTAACGATTGTGCAGCCGCTGCAGCGTCTACTTGCCGCCGCCGCGCGTGACGGATCGGTCTTGCGGGGGACTACAGGTCGCTGGTGCCGGAGGTCCGCTCTACCAACCTGTCCACGTCGACCGACACCGAGCTGTTGACACGGAACAGGTATCCGCCGGGTCCAGGATTGGACACGCCCAGCAGCTCGCCCTGGCCGAAGGTGTAGATGCTGCTCTCCAGGTCGATGGCCAGGCCGAGGTAGTCGAGGATAGTGAGCTCGAAGCGGGTTCCGAGGATAAGGCTGCCGAGGGTATGGGTGGTGGTGCTGGCGGCGACGAACGACTTACTCAGATCGTGGTAGCCGAGGGCAATCTCCACGCGATAGGGGACGTTCTTCTGAAATACCTGCGTCGCGAATTCGTACTCGGTAAGGCTGTCGACCACCTCCGAGTTGGCACGCTTCTCCGTGTAGGACTTGCTGCGCAGCGACACCGTGCCAATCGCATTGGGGACCCAGAAGCCGGCGGTTAGCTCGCTGCGCTCCTGCAGGTAGTCGCCGACCTCCACCAGCCGCCCGCCGAGGGTGCTATCGGCGCGAAACGAGACAAAGGCGATGCCGGGAAGCTCCACCCGGACGCCGGTGGATAGTCCGGACTTGAGAATGCTGCCGGGTGCGTTGAAGAAGCCGAAGAACGGACCCACCGTGAGCGTGAACAGGCTCTGCTGGTAGCTGAACAGGCTGTACGACACGTTGCGCAGGATCGGATCGAAGTAGAAGCCGGCATCGAGACGCAGCTGATCTGCCAGCATCTCGGTGGCGTAGAGCGCGCCACCGATCGGGTACTGGTCGCCGGCAAAGGTCGTCTGCCCGGCCTTGCGATCCCTCTCGAGCTGCAGGTTGCCGATATGGAAGTCGGCACCCACCGTCAGGGCGCCGGCGGTCGATGCGCACAGCAGTGCGAGGCCCACCACCACGGGGGTCAGGCGTGGCGTCGCGCGTCGCGGCGCGGCCTGGCGTGGGGTGTCGCGCCGGGCGTTAGAACTGCGCATCGACCCCCACGAACAGCGTGAACAGGTTGGCCAGGTCGAAGGGCCACAGGGTGAACTCCGGCTTGATCTGCCACAGCACACCGGGGGTGATGAAGCTGACGAATGGGGAGGCCTCCGCCTCTAGCAGGTTGGAGGCGGTCGGCGACAGGTCGAACTCCAACGTCGTTTCCAGGCCACCGCTAATGGGGCTCTCTGTTTCGTCGCCGATGAGCAGGGCCAGGTTGACGTCGAAAGCGTCTGCGAGCCCGGTGGGCTGCTGCAGGTAGAAGGCCGGCCGCCAGAAGAACGTCGGGACGATGGAGAAGGCGCCGAAGGTCACCCTGGGCTCGAACAGCAGGTAGAACATGCTCAGATCGAAGGGGCTGCCGGCTGCATCCCAACGGGGCACTCCCATCTGAGCGAAGAACTCCACGGGACCCTCTGTGGCGTGGAATAGCAGTCCGGCACGGTAGATGCCGAGGGCGGCGCCGGGGTGGGTGGCGCCGATAAATGCCTCTAGCTTCAGCTTCTCCCAGTTCAACAGCGCTCGGATATCGGCGCTGTAGTGGCCGGGCAGCACGTTGCCGGACGTGTCCATGATTCGCGCGTCTTGGTAGAAGTAGGTGGAGAGCAGTGCCGCGGCTCCGAGCGGAATGTCGACGCTGAGGCCGGTGCCGTTGATCTTGTGCAACCCCTCGTAGAACGGCTTGGTGTCGAAGGTGAAGAAGCCGCTGTAGCGGCTGGAGATACGGGGTGCGCCGAACAGCTCGGTGAACTCGTCCCCGGTGGCGAAGGTGTCGTGTTCGCCGACGAAGAACTCGAGCGACACGCCGCTACCGAAGACCTCCCGCAGGCGAATGGCCGCCGCGAGGAAGCTGAGCGCGGCGTCACCGCCCGGGCCTGGGGTAATCGCGGGATCGATGATCTCGGAAGCCGGCACCACCTGTCCCAGACTGGCGCCGTCGACGCCGAGCTTGATGCTTCCGCCCAGCTTGATGCCGCCCTCGACCACCATCTCAAGGCGGCCGTTGGTGCTGAGGCCGGAGGTGGCGCTGCCACGGGTGGCCAGCTCCAACGACGGCACGCTGATGTCGGCGGCCAACGCCGACCAGGCGAGCAGAGACAGGGCAAGCACCAAAGCCGGCACGCCGGCAACGTTTCTCATAGGAGGAAGCGAACGATCACTAATGTACCGCAGATCATAGAAATATCCGCCGTTGACAACAACTGCGACGGGCACCGGCGCCGCTAGTTGTCTATGTGGCCGAACACGTACCTGGTCAGGTGAGCCCGCTCCTCCGGAGTCAGCGACAGGAAGGTGAACGCGGCGATGCTCGCTCGCCGTACCGCGACACGGGCCGCGGGCTGGTACTCACGGCTGGCGAGTACGAAATTTAGGGACGAAATGCGCATGCCGGCCCGCAGCAGGTCCTCGTTGGGCGCGTTGTGCAGCTCACAGGCAACGCCGCCCATACTGATGTCGACGATGCGGCCCGAGATGAGTCCTTTGTGGCTGCCGATACGGAAGTGCAGACGCAGCAGCTCCCCCGGGTCGGGGCGGACGCGAATGTGGCGCCGCCTCTCACTGTCGCCACCGAGCCGTTTGACGATCGCCTCGAGCTTGGATTGCCCTTGCGCCGGGTCGAATGGCTTCAGCAGTACGCCGACGAGCCCCTTATCCATCAACCGCGCCATGCTGTCGCGGGTGGCGCGCACCACGTGGGCGATGATGGGTACACGCTCGTTCGCCGCCCGCTGTTGAAGCTCGTCGACCAGTTGCTCGCCGCCGACTTCGGCGTTGTCCATGTCCAGAAGCGCGGCGTCGACGTGTTGCTCGGCCAGGACCGATCGTGCCTCTTCGACGTTGGCTGCGGGCAGACAGCGCACTCCCACCGCGACGAGCGCGAGGCAGAGTTGCTGCCGCACCACCTCGCTGGCCTCCGCGACGAGGAACTGGAGCTCGCGGGTTGGCTCACCCATCCGCTGGAGCCGTTGGGCGGTTGCCCGGTGCGATACCTATCCCGTTCCCGAGGAGACAATACACGGAGATTTGAGCGAGCGGCCCGGCAGAGAATAGTATGTTCGCCGCCATGCCGAAACCACTGGCCGCCGGGGAGATCGAGACCGCGCTGGCCGCCCTGCCAGGGTGGGCGTACGTCGACGGCACCCTCCGCAAGACGTTTCTATTCGGCAGCTTCCGAGAGGCGGTGTCGTTTATCGTGCGGCTGGCGTTCTCGGCCGAGGCGCTGAATCACCATCCCGAGCTGCGCAACGTCTATAGCCGTGTGGAGGTGGCGCTCTCCACCCACGACGCGGACGATCAGGTGACCGCAAGAGATACCGAGTTGGCGGCCGAAATCGAAGCGCTTTCCTGGGTCTGAGCGTCTTCTCCGGCGAAGAAGTCAGCGAACGGGTCTTCGAGGTCGACCCGAACCGGCACCCAGCGGCGGATGATCGCGCCGCAGGTCGGGCACGGCCACTCCCCGCCGGCGTCGTAGAAGTGCTCCTCCCCCACCGGCACGATAGCGCGGCAGGTGCTGCATCTCAGAATCTCGTGCATGTCGTCGTCGCTCCGCACCGAATGTAACAGACAAATGTATGGTGATCAACCGCTATCCGTACTGTGGCGACGAATCAACGCAGACAGCGTGGGGCCCTGCACCAGGATCGAGAAGGCGACCACGCAGTAGGTCATAGTAATCAGCAGCGCTCGTTCCGGCCCGGGCGGCAATGACAGCGCCAGCGCCACCGAGATGCCCCCGCGCAGCCCCGCCCAGGTGATGACCCGCACTGCCGCCGGTGAGAAGTCGTGGCGCTGGCGCAGCACCGCCACCGGTGCGCCGATGCCCACCGCCCGACTGGCGAGCACGACCGGTACCGCGAGCACGCCTGCCAATAGGCTGGAGCCTGAGATGGTCAGCGTCAGCAGCTCGAGGCCGGTCAGCAGGAACAGCAGCGCGTTCAGGATCTCGTCCACCAGCTCCCAGAAGGTATCCAGTGCCTCACGAGTTTCCGCGGACATCGCCAGGCGTCGCCCGCGGTTGCCGATGAGGAGCCCTACCACGACCGACGTGAGCGGCGCCGACACGCCGATGGCGCCGGCGAGGGCGTAGCTACTGACGGCCAGGGCGGCGGTAATCAGCGCCTCCAGCCGATGGTCGTCTATGCCTCGCAGGGTGGCGTAGCCGAGGAAACCGGCGGCGGCGCCAAGCACCAGCCCGCCACCGGCCTCGCGCAACAGGAACAGGCCTACCGACGACGCCGAGTCCAGCGTCGGGCCGTGACCGTGACCTCCGGGCCCGTCGCCGCTGCCGGCCAGTATTGCCACCAGCGTCGCGAATACCACCACCGCGAGGCCATCGTTGAACAGCGACTCGCCGACGATTTTCGCTTGCAGCGAGTTGGGTGCCCCGGCCTGGCGCATGATGCCGATGACCGCAACGGGGTCGGTGGGGGCGACGATGGCGCCGAACAGCAGCGCATGGCCGAAGTCGATCGGCATTCCCAGCAGCCGCAGCAGGAAGAACGTGGCGGTGCCCACCAAGGCGGTAGTAATCAGCAGGCCCAGCGTGGCGAAGGAGGCGATGGCGTGCCGCCTCTCGAACAGATCGTCGAGGTTGACGTGCAGTGCCCCAGCAAACAGCAGTAGGCCCAGCAGCGCGTCCAGCAGCAGCGCGCGGAAGTCCACCTGCGCCACCACGGTGGCGGCGAGGTCGGACACCGGCTGTAGGCCCAGTCGGCCGAGCACGACCAGCAACACGGAGGCGGTGAGTGCCAGCGCCATCACGCCGATCATCTGTGGCAGGCGCACCAGGCGGTGGTTGAGGTAGCCGAATAGGGCCGCGGCCACCAACAGAATGGCGGTTAGCTGGAAAGGAGAGAGGTGCATGACAAGCGGAGCGGTACGCGTTAGATTAGACGCACAAGGAGTTACCATGATATCTCGTGCTGTACTACTGCGTCGCGCCTTGCCGCTGGGCATCCTGTCGCTGATCCTCGCTATACCGGCAAGCGTCGGCGCCATCGATCCGGACAACCTCAACTCGATCGCCTTCCGCAATCGCACGGGAGCCGATATCTACTACCTGTACCTCTCGCCGGGGGACAGCGACTTCTGGGGCACCGACATCCTTGGCGCCGAGAGCGTGCTCGAGGATGGTGATGCGATGGAGTTCTTCGTCCACTACCCCGATCGGTGCAACGAGTTCGACATCATGGCCGTCGGCGGGCTCGACGACGCCTATATCGTCACCAACTTCGAGATCTGCGACGGATCATCGGCGAGTGTCGAATTCACCTCCGACGACGCCGTAAGCTCGCCCCCCGAATTCGACCTGATGCAACTCAACCTCACCAACGACACCGGCTTTGAGATTCTGTACCTGTTCGTTTCGCCGCAGGACTCGAACATGTGGGGGGTAGACCAGATGGACTCCGAGACCACCCTCGACGAGGGCGAGACCATCAGCCTGCTGGTCAGCGCCACGGACATCCTCTACGACGTGCACGCAGTGGACATGGACGGCGATACCTACACCTTCCAGGTAGATCTGGGAGAGCAGGTCGGCTACGAGCTGAGCGCTGACATCGAGTTCGACTACATCGACTAGCGATGTAGCCGTGTTGTCCCACGGCGTCTTCGGTTAGCTCGAGGGGTTACGACTACCCGCTCATACCACTGCCGAGAAAGGGAGATCTGCCGATAAATCGGATAAGAAGAGCGACATGGCCGATCGACCAACCCGTCAGATCAAGATCACCCGCCCGATGGATCCGGGTGACCCCACCCAGCGCACGATTATCAACGAGTTGGCCCAACGGCGCGCCGCGCTCGGGGTTACCGCCGACCGCCTCCGTTCCCAGCGGTGGCGACCGCTGGCCTTCGGATTGACCGCCCAGGTGCTGCTGGGGGTGCTGTCGGTGGTGCTGCGCCTCGGCGTCAGCGAGCGTCTTAGGGTGATCGTTGCCGTCGTTGCGGTGGCGCTAACCGGCGCAGCGGTGGTGGGGTTGATGCAGGACTGGTTGCGGCTGCGACGGCAGCGGCGTGCCATCGCTCTGGCGACGCCGTGGCTACCGAGTACCGGGATCATCGGTCGGGACGGTCTCGATTCTACGGTACGGGACACGTGGCCGGTGTGGGCAATGGTGGCGGGGCTCGCCATCGGGCTGGCCTTTGTGTTTGCCTTCCTGTTGCCCAGCTACGGTGAGTGGTTGTTCCGCCTTATCGGGGTAATCGCGTAGCTACCTCCGAGTCAGATCTGGAACAGGTCGAGCGCGCGCTCGGCCAACCCGGCGCCGTGGCGTCGGACCACCTGCGTCAGCAACTACAGGCCGCGTTGGCGGCGGCGCTGCGCGACGGCATCGACATCGATCCGCTGCTGTATCGCGTCGACGTGGACGAACAGGCCGTCGATCGGGTGTTTGCCACGGCCACCGGCCACGATCAGGTTGCCGAGGGACTCGCGACGCTGGTGTGGGAGCGAACCGTCCGCAAGCTTGCCGGTCGGGCGACTAGGCACGGGCGCGGGACTCAGCTGCTGCGCTTGATACGCTGATTCAGTCGATCCAGCCGCTGTGCCAACAGCCGAGCCAAGAAGATGCCGTAGTAGGGCTGGCGCTTGACGACGTTCACGAACGACTCTTTCGAGATGCGCAACAGCCGGCTGCGCACGTTCGCCTGCACCGACGCCGAGCGCTGGTTGTTCAACAGGAACGACATCTCGCCGAGGAAGATGTCATCGGGAGTCAACGTCGAAACCACGGTACCACGCGCTACCACGTTCAGCTGGCCGGACACGATGTAGTAGAGGTAGCTGGACTCCTCACCCTCGTTGAACACCGTCTCTCCCGGCTCGAACACCACCTCCTGCTCGCTGGCGAACGCCTCCGGGCGGGTGTTGCTCTCGTCGCGCTGATGGCCGATTTCGAAGCCAACCTCGTTGCCCTTGTCGTTGTAGGTGAGGTTGGACACGTAGTGGTCGGCCATCAGGATGCCTCGGCCGTGGAGTGACTGGTAATTCTTCTCGGTAATCGCCTTGGTTCGGGAGCGCCAGTCGAATCCGTCGCCCTCGTCGCGGACGCGGATGCTCGATTTGTCGGGCTCGATCCGGTAGTACATGTGCACCTTGCGCGCAGATATCGCCGGCGTGCCGTTCTTGGCGCGGATGAGGTCGAAGATGTTGTTGCCGGCTTCCAGCCAGTCGGTCTTCTCGCTGCTGGAGATCTGACAGTTGCCGTGCTCGATGGCGTTCATCAGCAGCTCCATCAGAGCCACCAGCAGGGCGTCACGTTGCTCGCCGCTCAGATAGTTGGCGTTGTAGAGGTAGTTGGTGAGCAGGTGGGCGTAGGTGCGGATGTCGAGCGGGTCGTTGTCGATAACGAACGTTCCGGCGATCCGGTTGAGCAGCCGGTCCTGAATCTCCCTCTGGAACAGGAACTGGCGGTTGTTTCCCAGAATGCGGATAACCCGGGGGAGGCTGAAATCGAGGTCGTGCTGGGGGATGAAGCTGACGACGTTACCGGCGGTCAGCCGCTTCTCCCAGTCTCCGGCGGTCTGGTCTGGGTGCACGCAGATGAGCCCACCGTAGTGGAGCCAGGGATCGGCCTGAATGGCCCTTACGATCTCGTCGATGGCCAGCTCGCCGTCGCCGAGGTTGATGATGCTCAGCTCCGGCAGCTCGTAGTTGAGGAACTCCAGGACCCGACGCTCGTCGGGCAGGAACTCGGGCACAAAGGTTCCGGCGCTGTCGCTGAAGTGCTGCGCGATCTTGTCGTTTAGATCGGAGGCAGTGCTGATTACCGCTACCTGGCCCATTACCGATGGCTTTCCACTATATGGATCGGTGGCGAGCCGCTTTCTTTTGAGTCCTCTATCGCCCGCCGCGCCCTAGTAGGAGCGCGCATCTATAGTCTCGCCGACGCTCTCCACGGAGACCAGCACCCGGTTGGGTAGGCAGGCGATCCATTGGCCCGGAGCGCTGATGCGACCGGTATGTACGCAGATCTGGTTGGCGCACGGCGCCTCCACCACCTGCGCCTGGCCGCCGCTGACCACCACGCGATTGACCCCTATCGGGCCGGACACCAGCACCTCCTCCTCGGCGCCCAGCGGCAGCAGCCATTCGTCGTCGGCGCCGCTAATCTTGATGATGGGGTTGTCGCGGGAGCCGGCCGCTGCCCGGCGCGTCAGGAGCACCGCCACCGATACAGAGCCGAGCACGGCGGCGCCATCCAGCAGCCGTCCCACCGTAGATCGCCACATGTTTCGCAAGAAAGTGCGACGATCCTGTGGACGATCTCTTGGAAACGCCGCCATCTTCGATATACCCATTGGACAGTATGCGACGGCACCGGCCGCACACGAAGGGGCAAAGGGCCCTGGTCCACCCCCGTGCGGCGCTTGCTTGCGCGCTGCTGGTGGGTGGTGCCGGCGGCGTCGGCGCCCAGAGTCGTATCCCGCAGAGTGCGCTCAACTACCTGCAGACCGCCTATCCGCTCGATTTGGGCGATCGCGACCGCATCAACGTGATCTTCTTCGAGGTCCCGGACACGGTCACCAATACCCTCTACTTCGCTATCAACGACCCTGCCAACGACGCGGTGTCCCCCGATCAGCTCGCCGTCGCCACCACCACCGACTACTACCTGGTCGGCGGCACCGGCACGATCAGCGATGCCAACTCGCGGCTCATCGACTACACCGGCATCGAGGTGCAGGCCCGTACCGGCACCGTCCTGGATACCCGCACCTTCGTCGGTGTCGACGGCGGATGGGAGTACTTCCAGGGCGTTTCGCCGTCGCAAGGTGAGCGGATCGGCAGCAAGTACCACTTCAAGGCAGTGGTGGAGATGCAGGCGGCGGGCTCCGGCAAGAACGCCTATCAGATGGATGTCTCCTTCGCCAACAGCGGGGCGCCGGCCGGCGTATCCGGCGTGCGCACCTTCAGCTACAGCTGGAACGTGGCGCTGTTGGATACGCAGACCTGGAACATGTACCCGTTCGTTCCCGACAGCGCCGCAGGGAACATCGAGATGCACAACTTCGATATGGACGGCGCCGAGTCGGGCAACGCCTACGATATTGCCGACGCGTTGCAGGGAGCGGTAACCGTATCGGGCAACAACGTCACTGCGACCACGCCGTTCGCCATCGGCGCCCAGGTCAACGGCACCTGGCGGCTGGAGGTAATCGAGGCCATCGGCGGGCCGGCGGAGAACACCTCGGAGCTCTGGGCCACCAACTCGGTGACCGCCGACAACTACCGGGTCTACTCGTCGTTCTACGTGCCGCCGGCTCCCGATCGCGTGGTGCTGGTAGGCGAGGATGGCGCGGCCATCGCGGATGGCGCCGACGTGGAGCAGGTGACGCTGCAGATCGTCGCCGTCGACGGAACACCGCTGCAATACAGCCGCAACATCTACGTGTCGGTGACCGGTGCCGCCACCATCGTCGACAGCAACAACGGCCCCGTGGGGGCCGGCAGCACCGTGGTTACCACGGACGTGGATGGCACCGGCTTCGTCACGGTCTCAGATGCCAGCGTCGAGATGGTAACGGTCTCGCTGCTTACCGACGGCACCAACGGCTCCGACAACTTCGGCGCGGGTGTGGACGACACCTACGTCATCGACTTCGTCACCAATCCCGACCCGATCCTGTCCGCCGCGTCCAATCAGACCTTCGGCGTGGGCGATCCGCCCACCGGCATCCTGACCCTCGACCTCACCGACTCGCCGGTAACCGCCAACTTCACTGCTGGAAACGACATCCGCATACGCATTCCCGGCACCCTCACGGCCGGCTACGATACCAGCGTCACCAACCCGGTGCTCGGCGGCACTGGTGCCGGCAACATCACCTTGACCGTTACCTATCCCAGGGCCACCGAGATGGTGCTGGACGTGACCACCACCTTCGCGCCCGGTGACACGCTGACGGTGGCAGGCCTGGCGCTGATGACCTTCGTGTCGGAATCGAGCGGATCGTTGGGGCTCTCCTACGACGGCGGCACCCTGTATCCGGTCGTGGACGACAAGGTGTTCAGCATCGTCGACGGCAATCCGCCCGCCATCGTGGCTCGCGACACCGCCGACCTAGATGGTGACGGCTGGATCGACGCGCTCCACCTGCTGTTCAGCAAGGCGATCGACGACGCCACCGTGGTGACCACCGACTTCACCGTTGCCGGAGCCGGAGCGCTCGGCTTCTCCTCCACCACCGCCGGGGACACCGCCACCGACGCCGACATCTATCTGACCTTCGCCGACGGCGCGCTGGCCACCGACGCCACGCCGGCGGTTACCTACACCGCGGGGTCCCTGCTGGACCTCTCCGGCCTGCCGCAGGGATCGAGTAGCCCGATCGCCGCCACCGATGCAGCCGGGCCCGCAATCTGGACGGCGACCGCCTCCGATGAGGTGGTCGTCGGCGTGGGTATCGACGCCGACGACACGGTAACGCTGGTGTTCTCGGAGGCGACCAACCAGCCGCCGATTGCCGCAGCCACCATCGACGCGGTGGCGACGCTGTCGTCCGCACACGTGTGGGTGGACGGAGCCGGCGGTATCGGTGGAGCGGCGTGGACCGCCCCCGACACCCTGGTGGTCACCCTCTCGGTTGCAGTATCGCCTCCTACCGTGGCGGTGGGCGACACGATTACGCTGGATGGCACCACCATAACGGACGGCACAAACGGATCCTCCAGCGCGCCCTCGCCGGCGATCGCGGGGTTGTTCTGGTCGGGTATCGCTACCAGGGTGATGCAGGACAGCGACGCGAACGGCCACGTAGATCGGGTCGAGATCACCGCCATCGGGCCGCTCAACGACGACTTCTCGGCATTGACCATGAGCGTCGGTGGCTTCGGCACCTTCTCGTCGGCGAGCGACTACACAACTGGAACCCCGGCCGATGCGGTGTTCTACCTGCAGTTACCGGAGGGAGCGACTCTGGACACCGACGTGCGACCGGCAGTGCAGGTGATCGCCAACGCTTCGCTACAGGTGAGCGGCGAGACGCTGGGGGTGGAGCCGGCCGCGACGATCGCCACCGACGGCGCGCCACCGGTGGTCGGCTACACCCTGGCCGCGGTGGGCGTCAGCGAGGTCGCGGTGTACTTCTCCGAACCGATGGCGACCGGGATGACCGCCGGCGACTTCTCCTACTCCGGCGCCGGCTCCCCCTCCGCGCTGACCCCCAGCACAGTGGAGGCGGGCGGCTGGCACGAGGTGGTCCTTACGCTCAGCGCGCCGGTCGATGCGGCGGCGCTGGTGCTGCCGGAGACCGTGACCGTCAGCGCGGCGCCCACTGACCTGGTGGCGCAACCGGTACCGGTTGCCGAGCGCACCTTCCCGGTCAGCGAGGTATTGATCGGAGTGGCCGAGCCGCTGTGGGCCTCCGATGGGGTGCAGGGCGACGGCACCAGTGGTACGGGGCCGCTACGCGAACACGACGGCAGCGGTACCCTTCTCGATCGGGATACCACCGTTCAGGTAAGCGTCGACCCCGCCGCAAGTGCCCTGAGCCCAGTCCGGCTGTGGTATGACGCCGACGTCGCCGGCGGGGTCTGGTTGCCGGTGCCGCTTCCCGACCTTGTAGTCGATAGCAGCCCTGCCCGGGTCCTCAGTGCGGTCCAGTCTACTGGCAACCTGTACGATTTCCTGGTTCCCGAGACGGACAGCGAGCTGGTGGCGGGCGTCACCGCCGAGCTGGTGGTGCAGGTGGGCGCACGCTATGTGCTCCGGCTCGCCGACCCCGCCGATATCCGATCGGTCGTGCCATGGGCCTACGGCATTTGCGAGGTGGTCGAGCAGCGCGCCGGCGTCACCATTCTGCAGAGCGTCATCGATCCAACGCGGGGCGACCGGGTCACCGTCACGTTCGAGCTGCCGCGCGCGGGGCTGGTCACCGTGCTGATTACCAGTCTCGCCGGCGACGTCATCGACATCCTGCTGCGTGGTAGCCAGCAGGCCGGGCGCTACGATGTGAGCTGGGACGGGCGCAACCGCGCTGGTCAGGTGGTGGGCAGAGGAGTGTATTTTGTGACAGTAACGGCCCCGGAGTTACAGGAATCGCGCAAGGTGTTGGTGGTCAAGGAATGAGAGTTAGCCGAGCTTCCACGCTCGTGGCAGGGTGTGTGGCGCTGGCGGCCGCTGCCCCGGCCCGGGCCGTGGCAGAAACCGGGCGCGAGCAGATCGCGGCGTTTCTTTCCAGCTACGCCGATCAGGTGGCGGCGCGCCAGGGGGGAGCGGTGATGAGGCCACCGCCACCGTACCGCTGGCGGGCGAGGATGGCGTCGACCCAGTGGTCACCCGCTTCCTCCGCGACGGCCTACTGCGAGAGCTCCGCC
>CAJWOB010000009.1 GCA_913043885.1 uncultured Spirochaetaceae bacterium
GCCGCCACCCGCAGCTACCTGGTGGCGCTCCTGGCCATGTGCGTGGTGGGGCTCGGTGAGCTGGCACCGCGCACGCTCGCCACGTCTCTCATCGTCGAGCTATCTCCCGAGGAGCTGCGGGCGCGGGTGAGCGGTGTGACCGTGCTGGCCCTCGCCGCGACCGGTATCGGTCAGCTGTCTCTTGGAGCGTTGATGCGCAACGTCGGCGTGGCGGAGTCGCTGTGGATATTCGCCATCGTCATGACGGCGGTGGCCAGCCTGTTGCTGCTGGGCCGGCCGGTGCGGCAGCTCCGCTAGCGACGGCGCTTGCGGGGCGGCCTGGGTTAGGCCGCGATGTCGGCGCGCACGGCGTTGCGGCGCGCGGCCTTGGCCTGTTCCAGTGCGCGCATGCCCCTGGCCACCAGCGAGGCGGCGCTACCGGACTCGCCGGGGTCGATCACCGCCACTCCGACGCTCACCGTCAACGGTCCGGCGCGCGCGCTGGCCGCCAGTCGCTCCACCGGGTGGGTTAGGTGCGCGGCCGAGCCGACCGCCACGGCGGCGGCCAGCGAGAGCACCACCGCCGTCACCAGCGCCCATAGGGTCGTGACGCGCCGTACTGGCTGAAAGGCCTCGGCGAGATCCTGTTTGGCGACGAAGCCCCACCCGATCTTGGGAAGGTATCCGTACGCGGCCAGTACCGGGACGCCGCGATAGTCGATGGACTGGATAACGCCGTTCTTGCCGCGAGCCGCGAGCCGCGAGCCGCGAGGTGCGCCGGCCCGGCGCGTTCGTCGGAGGCAGGAATCAGCAGGCGCATGGCGGCGTCCGGCTGGAAGCGGAACGGATTGAGGAACAGCGTGGCGTCGCCGGAGCTGTCCTGCTCAGCGCGGACCAGCAGCGTCTCGCCGCTGTCGCCCATGCCAGGCCATCGAGCCACCAGTGGGAATACCGACTCCTCGAGGATCACACGGATGACCACGGCACCGTTCACCTGCGCAGTGGCGACGTTATGCTCGAAGTCTACCTCGCGCAGGGCGTGGACGAACCACATCTCAACCCCCCGTCTTTCGGCTGCTGCATCGCATCCGCCGTAACGGTGCCGCTCCCGGCGGCAAGGGCTGCGGTTACGGCAGGGAACCCCATCTCGCCGATGTGGCTAACCCCGGCGCGTCGCGGGTCGGTGGACAGCACCACGCGGCCGCTGGTGTCGACGAAGGCGATCTCGGCGTACCCTGTGTTGGCGCGCTGCACGCTGTGCAGGTTGTCGGTAAGGAATCCGGCGAACGCGTCGCGCCGCTCGGCCGGCATGTCCGGGTCGAGAATGACGGTGAAGTGCTCTTCGTTCAGGAAGTTGACTGCCAGGAGCTCCACGTCCGCCACCCGGCGGTTGAACCACTCCGCGAGCTGCTGCCGCTTGAGATCTGCGACCGCCGTCAGCTGAGCGCTGGTACCCTCACGGACGGTGGCCCGTGCGTTGTCCTTCGCGATGACGCCGACCACCAGCGCGGGGAGCGCCGTCGTGGCGAGGAGGATGACGAGGACTCGCCCACGGAGCCCGCGGACAAACCTCATGCGGTTCTGACCACGCGACGGGCGGTCGGCTTACCTGCGGCGACCACTTCCGGTCAGCCCGCTGAGTGGGATGCGAATCGGTTGCGCCACCGCGACTATCCCGCCGTGACCTCGGCGTCCAGCCCGGCAGCCACGTGGGCGAGCAGGGCGGGCATCATCTGCTCCATGGGCGGCAAGGGCGCGGCGTGCTCTTCCTCCTCCTTGAGAGATGAGAAGGTGCCGTCGAGCTGCAACATGATGGCGCCATGCACGGCCGACCACGCGAACAGCGCGGCCGCATGCACCCGCCCGCCGGCGGCCTCTTCGTCCTCGGCACCAGGCCCCACTGCAGCTATGGCGTCGGTCAGTTGCCCGAAGGTGCGCGCCGCGGCATCACAAAACGCGTCGTCGTCGCTCTTGTGACTGGGAATGCCGGTCGCAAACATGAGTCGGTAGCGGGCGGGATTGGCCATCGCGAACTCGATGTAGGTGCGTCCCATCGCCATGAGCCGCGCCGCGGCGTCGTCGCCACCGCTCAGCTCGCCGAGCGCGGCGCCCAGCTGCTCGAAGCCGCGGGTGGCGACGGCGACGATGAGCGCTGCCTTGTCGGCGAAGTGGTACTGGGGTGCGGCATGCGATACGCCCACCCGCTCGGCAAGGGCGCGAATCGTCAGACGCTCCAGGCCATCCTCGGCGACGATCTCTATCGCGGCGTCGATGAGCGCGTCGCGGAGACGACCGTGGTGGTAGGGGCGGCGGCGGTCGTCGACGACCGGCGGCGGCACCAGAGTGGGGGCGGGTCTGCTCATCGGCTCGCCGCCAAGTATACTGTGGGCTCCTCGCTGCGCCTGCGCGCGTCGGCCCGGCCGAACACCAGCCAGTAGACGGCGGGAACCACCAGCAAGGTGAGCAGAGTGCTGGCGGCGAGCCCGGAGATCATCGCCGACGCGAACGGCGGCCAGAGGGTGGTGTCGCCGTAGAGCAGCGGCGACAGACCGGCCATCGTTGTAATGGCGGTAAGCAGAATGGGGCGCAGGCGCTCACGCAGGGCGTGGCGGATCGCGGTGTCCAGCGGCATCCCCCGTCGTCGGTTCTTCTGCTCGATCAGATCGATGAGGATGATGGCGTTGTTCACCACGATGCCGATGAGGGCGATTACGCCGAGCAGCGCGACGAAGCCGAAGGGCTGGTTCATCAGCAGAAGCCCCGGCACGACGCCAACCGACGCCAGCGGTACCGTCACCAACACAATGAGCACCCGGCGAAAGGAGCGGAACTGCGCCAGGAGGATGAACACCAGCACCGCCGCACCGATGTATGCCGCCGACAGAATGGCGGCGTTGGCCTGGCCTGCACCCTCCGCCGCTCCGCCCAGCTCGTAGCTGGCGCCGGCCTCCGCGACGATGGTGGCTAGCCGTGGCTCCACCTCGGCGAGGACCTCGGCGTAGCCGATGCCAGGCTGCAGCTCGGCCAGCACCGTCGCCACGCGGCGTCCCCGGTCGCGGAGGATGGCGGCGGGGCTGTCGTCGGCGGCGAAGGTCGCCAGCCGGTCCAGGCGCTGCTGGCGACCTTCGGCGCTCCACACCGCTACCGCGCCCAGCTCCTCCAACGACGGGTTCGGCGGCCCGCTTCGCACCACGATGGGAGTACGTCCAGCCGCGGCGGTCAGCGACCCTCCCGCAACACCCCGGGTGCGCGCCAGCAGTGCCGCCGCCACGTCCGCCTGCCCGACTCCCATGGCGGTCGCGGACCGGGTGTCGAGCGCCACCTGGTAGGTCGACACGGTGGGCGGCAGCGTCGTGCGGACGTCGCGGGTTCCGGCGGTGCTGGCGAGCTCGGTGCGCACCGCCGCCACCACCTCGCGCAGGCTAGCGGCGCTCTCGTGGTAGACGCGTACGGCGACAGGGGCGGCGAGCGGCGGCCCCTGCTCGATAGCTCTGGCTAGAAACACGACGTCCGGCAGCGCGCTGGCGGCGAAGCTGCGCACCTCCTTCATGAGGGCAGGCACCGCCTCCTTCGTAGTCGTGGTTGCCAGCAGCTGCGCGGTGTGCGGCGCCCGCTCGCTGACCAGCAGGTTGTAGTAGAACGGCGGTACCGATCTGCCCACGAAGGTGGCGACGCTGGTGACGTCCGTCCGCGGGCGCAGCTGGCGTTCCAAGGTCAGTGCCGCCTGTACGGTCTGCTCCAGGCGAGTGCCTTCCGGCAGGTGGATGTCCATTACTACCTGGTTGCGGTCGGTGGCGGGAAAGAACTGCTGCTCCAGCTGCAGAAACAGCGGCACCGACAGGGCTACCAGCAGCACCGCCGCAACAACGACCACGATTGGATGGCGAATCGGCAGCGCGCTCAACCAGCGGCCGCTGGCGACCACCGCGGTCGCACGTCGCGAGCGGCGAGGTCGCCCTTTCGCGCGTGGGCGGTACAGCAGCATGCCGACCGCCGGCGTTACGGTAAGGGCAAACAGGAAGCTGATAGCGACGGTGAGCATCACTACCTGCGGCAGCGCGCGGGTGAAATCGGCGGTGATGCCCCGCGAAAGCAGTAGCGGTAGGAATGCCGCCAGCGTAGTGCCGGTGGCGGCGGCCAGGGGGAGGGTGAGCTCGCGCGCCGAGTCCCGCGCGGCCACGGCGGGCGTTAGCCCACGGTCCACTCGGAACTGGATGCGTTCCGACATGACGATGGCGTTGTCCACCAGCAGCCCGAGGGACATCACCAGCGCGGCGATGGAGATCTGGTGCAGCACACCGCCGGCCAGTGAGAACAGCGCCAGAGCCGCCAAGGCCACGATGGGGACCGTGAGCGCCACCGACAGGCCCAGCCGAAGCCCCATCGCCAAGATGATGATGGCGGCGACGATGAGCATGCCTTGCAGCAGTGAGCTCTGCAGCTCGCCGAGGCGATCGTCTACCCGGCCGGGTTGAAACGTCATGAGCGCCAGCTGCAGGCGGTCATCAATCTGGTCGAGCGTGTGACGAAACTCCGCCCCTTCCGCAACGGCCCCGATTCGCTTGCCGAACTCGATGATGTCGATGCCGCCGGCCGGCACCACGCCGACGATGAGCGCGTCGGCGCTCTCGTAACGGACCACCTCCGCTCCTCGGTGCGCGGGCACCAACTGCACGCTGGCCACTTCCTGCAGCGGCGCGGTACGCCCGTCGAGTAGCGGCACCGGCGTGTCGCGCAGCTGCTGCAGGGAGCCGATGCGACCGCTCGGGTTCAAGGGAATGGTGGCAGCGCCATCCCCAACTGCCCCCCCGGGGTGGGTGCTGGTGCGTGCATCCAGCGATGCCGCCAGCCCGAGCGCCCCACCGGGGATCGACGTCGCTGTGGCAGGGTCGAGCGTCACCACCGCTTCGGCCGAGTGATCGGGTGTCAGCACCACGCGGGTTACCGCGGGCACCGCCCGCAACCGGGTGCGCAGCGCGTCGCCGGCGCGCTCGCGCGCCTGCCACGTCGCGCCGTAGAGGGCGATGGTCACGGACTCCAGCGAGAGGTCCCAGGAGACGCTCGGCTCGTGAGCGCCTATCGGGAACTTGCTACGGGCGCTCTCCACCGCCGCCTGCACCTCTGCCCAGGCCTCGTCGGTGGCGTAGATGGTCTCCTCGAGCTCCACCGAGACGATCGCTACGTCCGCTCGCGCCAGCGACCGCGTCGCCGCGATCGGTGGCACGTCGCTGAGTGCATCTTCGAGCGGAACCACAATCTCGCTCTCGACGGTGGCGGGGTCGCTCCCAGGAAACACCACTACCACCGAGCCGAAGCGTTCGGGGAAGCTGGGGTCCTCTTGTTTGGGCATCGTGCGCCAGGACGCCACGCCAGCGGCGGCTAGCGCCAGCGCGAAGGTCAGCACGAGGCGCGACTGCCTGCCGATTAGGAACGAATCGGGGGCGATCCGGGGGGTGCCTGCCATCTTTATGGTGACAAGATACTTGACACCATCAAGATTACAAAAACGGCGGTCTAGGCGCGATTGCCGCCGTAGCTCGAGGCGAACGGCTGCGGGCCGCTGGCTGTCGCGTCGGCTGCGGCGAAGCGGCTCAGGCGAAACGCGTCGCCATCTGCCCAGTCGCAGCTACCGGTGTGGATGCAGTCGGCCAGCAGCTCGCCCAGCGCCGGTCCGATCTTGAACGCGTGGCCGCTGCCGCCGCATGCCAGCCAGAGACCCGGCACAGACTCGGCTGGTCCCACCACCGGGTGCCAGTCGGGGGTAACCGCATAGAGCCCCACCACCCCCGCAGTCACCCGCGCATCCCGCAACTGCGGGAAGCGGTGACCCAACCTGGTCAGCACGTCGTCGGCGAACTCGGCATCATGCCGCTCGTCGTAGCTGTCCGGATCCACCTCTTGGTAGTCCTTGGGATAGCCGCGGCCGACCAGGAGGCGGCCATTCGGTGCGGACTGGCCGCCCGGTGCGGGCCGCAGATAGATCTGATCGCACATGTTGGAGACCGCGATGCCGGGGATGGGAGCATCGGTCTCCAGCACTAGCTCCTGCTCCCGCATCACCTGCAGCGGCACCTGCACCCCGACCGGCTGCAGCAGCGCGCCGGACCAAGGGCCTGCGGCGACGGCCGTGTGCTCGCCTCGCACCTCCACAGAGTCGCCGCCTGCCGCCGCCTGCGCTCGTGCGCCGACCACAACGCCATTCTCGACCAGGAGCTCCGTCGCCGCCGTGTCCTCGAACACCGCGACGCCCCGCTCGTCGGCTGCTTCCGCCAGCTCGTGGCAGACGGCCACGGGGTCGGCGTAGCCGCTGGTGGGCTCGTGCGCCGCGGCGCCGATGCCGTCGACTGAGATGCCAGGGAGGTTCGCCTGCAGCCACTCATGGTCGACCGACGCGACGTCCACGCCCTGCGCCCGATTCATCTCCAGGTTGCGGGCAAAGTTGCCTTTCTGGTCGGGAGGCACCATGAATACCCAGCCGCAGGGGGTGTAGGGCGTCGTCACCGCCGGTGGCGCGGAGCGCCGCAGCGCGGTGGTCCAGTCGGCGAACAGCCGGCGGCTGCGCAGCGCCAGCTGGACGGTAATCGGGTTGGTGTAGTGCATGCGCACGATCGCCGCCGATTTCCCGGTCGAGCCGGCCCCCGGCCGCTGCCGTTCCAGCAGCGCGACCCGCAGCGAGGACTTCTCCGCCAGCCAGAAGGCGGTGCTGACGCCCAGCACCCCGGCGCCGACGATGACGACGTCGTATTCGGAGGCGGCGGTCACGGCCGGTCGTACATCGCGCGGATGTGGCGCTTGCGGGCGTTCCACCACAGCCACAGGCCGAGGCCGAGCAGGCCGACGATGAGCGGCGGGCCTACGATGCCAAGCGTCTTGAACGCGGTCTCTTGCGCCGCCGGCGCGTCGATCAGTCGGCGCACTAGTCTCCCCCTACCACGCAGCTCGGCACGGGCTTCGTGGTCATTCAGATAGTCCACCAGATTATGGAGGAACAACGTATTGCCGTTCAGCTGCTGTGCGTTGATGAAGCCAGGCTCCAGGATACGGGTCGTGCCAACGACGAACAGGCGCCCTGGCCGCTCACTCTCGACCAGCACCGGGACCCCGGTCCCCACGTCGGCGGCGAGCTGACGAGAGCTCGCTTCCTCTTCCTGCTCGCCCTCCACCGGTGCCGGCTGCGGCGCCTCGCGCCCGGCGAAGAAGCTGGTAAACGTGCCCTCCGCAAGCACGGCCAGGGCCAACTCCCCACGCTCGGCATCGGGTGGTGCCACGATCAAGCTCGGATTGTCGATCTGGATGTCGTCGCGCATCTGCCAGGCGTCGGGCGTAGTGACGATGGCGTCGGTGTAGGTGACGCCCGGCTGCGGCTCAGTACGCACGATCGGCGACGCATTGTGCATCACCAGCTCGGTGAGGTTGCGCATAAAGGGCAGCTGCGTGGCCATCTGCGCCGGCAGGATGGAGGGGGCGTTGGGGAACTCAGTGTGGACGGCGCCGCCGCGGGCGTCGCGTCCGCGCTGCAGGTAGCCCTGTTCGTCCATCACGTAGGAGGGCTCGATGTGCAGGCCGTAGTGCTCCAGCAGCGGGCCGATGCCGACGTCGCGTGGAATATGGATGGTGCGTCCGCCACCGAAGCCGCCCTGGTCGGCGAGAAACGAGGTGAAGCTGTCCAGGAAGAGGACCAGCGATCCACCGCGCATCAGCAGCTGATCCAGCTGAAACAGCGCCCAGTCGCTCAGCGACTCCTGGGGAGAGACCAGCAGCGCCATCTCCGCGCCGGGTGGGATCGGGGCGCTGGCCAAAGAGGTGGGGGTGATCTCGTAGTCGCCACGCAGCAGATCGTAGGTGCTGCGCAGGTCGGTAGACTGCGGCTGCACGTTGGGATCGGTCAGCCCGCGATGCGGAGGGGCGCCGAAGTCGGCCACGTAGGCTATGCGGTCGGTGCTGCCGAGCAGTCCCTTGAGCTGCTCGTCCAACGTTGCCTGCAGCCCCGCGGTCTCGATCGGCAGCAGCCCGAACAGCGTGTTCTGGAACAGATTGACCGTCGCGCTGCGCTCGCCGACGGTTACCGTAACAGCCGCGTAGGCCAGCTGCTCGGTCCCGGTACCGCCGTCGGTCAGAGCCATGGGCAGCAGCTGCAGCCGCTGCGCCTCGTTGGGATCCACCGGCGTTACGCTGGGGTCGATCTCGTCGAGGGCGATGCGTCCGAAGTAGCTGGGGCCCAGCTCGGCAACGGCATCGCGCACCCCCTGGGCCAGGTCTGAATAGCTGGGGGCCAGCTCGCCGGAGAAGTAGAGGTCGGCGGCGATGTCCTCCTCCAAGGCCAGCAGCGTGCTTACCCGGGTGGTCAGGCTCTGGATGGCGCTGGTTACGTGGAACTCCAGTCGCGAGTCGCTGGTAATGGCGCCGATGGTCTCGATTAGGTCGCCGTGAAGCATCGCCATGCCCAGGTAGGCGGACTTGACGGTTACCTCGTTGCTGTCGAGCTGCTCGATCTGCATCGGGGAGACGAGGTAGCTGCGTGCCAGCTGCTCGTTCTCGAACGCGTCGGCGGCTTCCGGATCCATGGAGTAGAACTGGAAGTTGAAGCGCTCGCCGCCGTGGCGCGCGTAGGCGTCGAGCAGGTCGCGTACCGCCGGCTCGATGTTGTTGAACGGCGCGCGCAGCTCCGGCGTGAAGAACGCCCGAATGGTCAACGGCTCTTCGAGCGCCGAGACCGCGGCGATACTGGCCGCAGACAGGGTGTGCACCCGGTCTTCGGTGAGGTCGATGCGGAAGAACTGGGAAGCCGCCACCACGTTGATGAGTACGGCGGCGACTACATAGAGCCCGCCCTGGATGCCGCGGGCCTGTAGGCGGCGCCTCATTTGCGCCTCTCGATGGCGAGGCTGGTGCCGAACAGGGCCAGGAAGATCGCCGACAGGAAGTAGATGAGGTCGCGAGAATCGATGACACCGCGGGCGATGCTCTTGAAGTGGAAGTCGGCGCCCACGTATTGCACCACGTTGGTGATGGCGCCAGGGAAGAACACCAGCATGTCGTCGATGAGCGCCAGGAACGAGCACACCGCCCAGCCGACCAGCACGGCGACGATCTGGTTGCGGGTAAGCGCCGAAGTGAGGATGCCCACCGCGCAGTACAGGCCGCTGAGGAACAGCACCCCGACGTAGCCGCCGACCACCGGACCGGCGTCCAGGTCGCCGAACTGGCCGACGATCAGCGGGTAGAGGATGGTGGGTGTCAACATCAGCACGATGAACCCCCACGCCCCCACGAACTTGCCGAGGACGATGTCCCAGTCGGTAACCGGCAGCGTGGTGAGCACCTCGAACGAGCCGGTGCTGAGCTCCTCCGCGAACACCCGCATGGTTACCGCCGGCACCACGAAGGCGAGTGTCAGTGGCAGCAGCTCGAAGAAGAACCGCAGCTCGGCACGGCTGGCGATGAAAAGGTTCTGGAACACCAGCCAACCGGTAAACGCCAGGAAGATAACCGAGAAGATGTAGCCGACCGCCGACGTAAAGGTGGCGCGCAGCTCGCGGCCAACGATATGGAAGAAAGCGGCACTCACTAGGTGTCTTCCTCGTTGGCCGACTGCTGCGGATGTGCGGTCAGCTCGCGGAACGTGTCCTCGAGGGACTGCCGTGTGGTCTGCAGTTGAGTGAGTATCCAGTCCTGCGACTTCACCGCCAGATAGATGTCGCGCGAGGGGTCGGCGGCGCTATCGGTGGCGCCGCCGGCGGCGCAACGAACGTCCAGCAGCACGTCGGTGCCAGCCGGCACCTCAGCCACCGGCGACACGCCGGTAACCGCATCGAGTGACGACAGCACGCCTTCGACTTCGCTCGCTGTCGCTCCGGCCAGGCCGATACGAATCTCCAGCCCGCTGATCGCGGCGGCCTTCACCTCTTCGGCGGTGCCGTTGGCCACCACCCGGCCGCGGTTGATGATGACGATGCGGTCGCAGGTGTTCTCCGCCTCGCTGAGGATGTGGGTGGAGAAGATGACGGTCTTGGTCTTGCCCGCCTCGCGGATGATGTTGCGGATCTCCACGATCTGGTTGGGGTCGAGCCCGGCGGTCGGCTCGTCCAGCACCAGGATGTCGGGGTCGCCGATGAGCGCGTGGGCCAGCCCGACGCGCTGTTTGTAGCCCCGCGACAGCTCGCGAAAGGGTCGATGGGCGACATCACGCAGTCCACACTGGTCCACCACCCGGGCGATGCGGGTGCGGCGTTCCGCCTGCGGGACCTCCCGCACCTGTGCCACGTATTCCAGGTAGTCGTTCACCAACATGTCCGCATAGAGCGGGGCGAACTCCGGCAGGTAGCCGATGCGCCTCTTTGCCTGCAGGGGCTGCTCGCCTACGTCCACGTTCTCGATGGCGACGCTCCCCGAGCTCGGGCCCACATAGCCGGTGAGGATGCGCATGGTGGTGGTCTTGCCCGCCCCATTCGGGCCGAGGAGCCCCAGTACCTCTCCACGCCCGACCGTAAACGACACCCCGTCGAGGGCGCGGGTGGCCCCATAGTCCTTCGTCAAGTTGCGGATATCGATCATTGCTACGGGCCAGTGTCGGCCCGCACCAATGAATACCAAACGTCGCGGCCGGGCGTGAAGGGGCCATGGTAGAGTCATAGCGTGAAACGGCGGGTGAAACGCCCAACGTTGCACTACCTCATCGTCATCGGCTATGTCCTGGCGCCGGTGGTCAACGTGCTGCCGATCGCCATTTTCGTCGACGCGCCGCTGAACGCGATGGTGCGCGGATTGCCACGCGCTTACGGGTGGCTGATGTTGGCCTGGCTGGTCACCGCGCCCCTCGTCGGCCTGGGACTCCTGCTGCTGCGTCGGGTCAGCTGGTACGCATTCCTCCTTCACGGCAGCATCGTCATCGTCGATTTCGTCATCCGCACCCTGATACGGCCGGTGGAGCTACAGGCCCAGCAGCCACTTCACACCGCACTCCTTATTGGCGGCAACGTGGTGTTGGTGGCGGTTATCGCCTACGTGCTGCAGCGCGACTTTCGGGCGCCCTATCTGCAGGTACTCAGCCGCGCTTTTCGGGAGGACGCTCGTGTGCCCATCCGCCGCGAGCTCACCGTCGGTGGACACCCCGCCGTCACCTCAGACTTCTCCGCCGGCGGCTGCTTCGTCTCCTCGTTGCCGGCAGCCCTTGGCGAGCCAAACGTCGGCGACCGGCTGGCCATCGCGTTTGGCCTGCATCGGCTGGAGGTGGCGTGCGACGGCGAGGTGATGCGGACCGAAGGTGGCGGCATCGGTGTTCGCTTCCTCGGGCTGAGTGGCCCCACCAAGCGGGCGCTGCGTGCGGTGGTTCGCCACCATTACGCGTTGCGCTACACCATCTCCGTGCCGGCCCGCTGGCGTCACGGCGATCGGGAGACCCCGTGCAGCGTGGTGAACATATCCAAGGGCGGCTGCTACCTGGCTGCGGACCCGCCGGCCGAGGGCGAGGGTTTCGCCGAAGGGCAGGTAGGTATGCTGGCGCTGGCACTGCCGGCGACCGTGGAGCCGGCGACGCGCTCGCCTATCACCGCCGGCCCGGAGCTGGCGGTCCGGGCGCAGCTGGCGTGGGTGAACGCAGACGGGCAGTTCGACAAGCCGATCGGGTTCGGCGTTCACTTCGCGACCTCGCTGCGCCGGCTCGTGCGTCAGCTGTTGCGCGACACCCGGGCGGTGCTGGTCCGCTAGCCGCTGCCGTCGCCGGCGACGTGGAAGTAGAGCTGAACCCAGAATTCGCCCGCCCTCGTCTTCGTGACGTAGCTCGAGCGCGTGGACGTCATCACCGACGGAGCCGAGGTCAGGAACCGGACCTCCGTGTCAACGTCGAGCCGATGAGTGAAGAAGTGGAGCACTCCCCAGGAGAGGGCGCACCGGGTGTCAACGGCGGCCAGCGGACCGTAGTTGGCTACCCGTAAGAATCCTGCAACCAGCGCCAACTAGCTTCGATCGCCCGCTCGAGAGGTGTCTGCGGCAGGACGAGCTCCCGCACTGCCCGGGCGGCGCTGTAGTAGTGGTCGTCGCACGCGGCCCCTGCCACCGCAACGCTGATCCGTGGAGTGCGGCGGCTGGCCACCCCCGTCGCCGAGCCGACCGCGCCGACCGCCCGCATCAGGTTCCGAGGCAGGGCAAAGGTGTAAGTGGCGAGGCCAATGACTTCGCCGATGGTCGCCATCAACTCCGTGTAGCGAAGGTTGCGGTGGCCCAGAAGGTACGCTCGGCCCGGCTCACCCAGCTCCAGCGCGCGACATATGCCATCAGCTACGTCCGAAACCGCGACGAAGTTGCGGCCGCCTGGGGGGCAAGGTATGACCGAACGGAAGCCCACCCTGGGAGCGCGCGCTACTTGAAGGACCAGCCGGCTGCCGCCCAGGTGGGTGTCCAGCGGACCAAGCATGAAGGTGGGCGTCACCAAGACGACCGGGCTCCCGTTCGCGGCATGTCGGGCGGCGACCTGCTGCGCGGCGTCTTTGTAGTCCGCGTAGCCAAGTCGATACCGCCGTCCACGGTAGCGGACTCCTCCGTTCCGGGTCGCGACTTCGTGCCGAAGCCAAACGAGCTTGCCGAACCGATGTGGATGATCCGCTGCCGGCCGACGACATCGGTCGCCCGCAGCAGCGTGTCGGTGCCGCCTACTGTGACCTGGCGAGCCGCTGACGAGTAGGAGGGCAAAAGCGAAACCGCGGCCGCGGCATGGACGCAGGCGTCACAGCCATCAAGCGCCGCTACGACCTGTGCCCGATCGCGGATGTCCGCCACCGAAAACTCAGAGCAAGCACCATGCAGATGTCGTTGCGGCTCCGCCCGGAACAAGCCTCGCACTTGGTAACCTCGTTCGGCTAGTGCAGGGGCGACATTGCGTCCCAGAAAGCCCCCGGCTCCTGTGAGCAGGACCCTCATGATCGGCGGCTGATTACGTGATCTCGGCTGCCAACCGCCGTCGCATCCTGCGCTCGTAGTAGCGAGGAGCGAAGCGGTGGGTCCAGCGCGATATTAGCCGAGGCCCCCACCTCCACCCGCGGCAGCGCGTTCAGCTGACCGGTGTGGTCGAGTGCGTTTGTCGATAGGCCTGTATCGGTGAATCCTGGGCACAGAGATGGACCGCTACCTGCCCGTCGAGCTCTGCCCCCAACGTCTCGAAGAAGCCATGCAACGCGTACTTACTCGCGCAGTAACCAGCCCGGCCGAGCACGGGAACGACGCCGGCAATGCTGGAAGTGACGACGATGTGGCCACTCCGAGATTGCACGAGTGGTAGTGCGGCGAGCGCCGGGTACACGCTACCGAAGTAGTTGATGGCCATCACCCGCTCTAATACCACCGGATCGGAGGTGGCCGCCGCGCTGCGATGGGAAATGCCAGCGTTGCAGAAGAGCATGTCCGGCCCGCCATAGTGGCGGACGATCTCCTCGACGCGGCGCGTGCTGCGGCCTCGTCCGAGACGTCGCAGGGGACCCGCTACGGCGGCTCCACCCTCCCGAAGGTCGGACACGACCGCATGTAGCCGGTCGCCGTCAAGGTCCACGACTGCGACCCGCACCCCGCGATCCGCTAGTTGGCGCGAGAGCGCGGAACCGATGCCGCCCGCGCTTCCGGTCACTATGGCTACCTTCCCCTCTTAGGTCCGAACGGCTTCCGTGCCGGCGAGCCACAGAAACGGAGTCTCGACTCGGGTCCGGTCGATGTCAAACCTTCGGCCTCGACGCTGAAAGTGGACAGGTTGTGAGGGAGCGTCACGGCTGGGTTGTCCGTGCCGGAAATGGCCGCAGACGATCGCAACGTGGAACACTTGCACATAGCTCCGGACCGGACGCTGCCAGACCTGCGGCCGGTGGGGCGACGCTCCGACCTGAGCCGGGAGACGGGCCGCCAATGAGACTCGGCGATCGACTGGATGCTGGTGGGAGAGCGCTTGCGGCGGCTGGCGGGGGCGGCTAGACGAACGTCCGCTGGCGCCTGAGAAGGCGGAACAACAGGCCGGGCAAGAGTCGATCGAATAGCACTATGGCCCTGACCGGCGCACCGATGTGTAGCTCGCGGGGGCGTCGCCGCAGCGCCCGGGCTATGCGGCGTGCGCATTGCTCGCTCGCCATGCCGCGCTCCTGAATCCGGTCCATCGCGCTGTATGGCTCCCCGGAGGCGGTGATCGCGTTTGCCGAGATGGAGGTGCGAACATTCGGCGGGCACACGATGGTTACCGCGATCCCGGATCGTGACAGCTCCAGGCGGAGCGTGTCGAAGAAGCCGTGTATCGCATGCTTGGCTGCCGAGTAGGCGGATCGCAACGGGATGCCGACTCGGCCCGTCAGGCTGCTGACGGCGACGATATGACCATCGCCCCGCTCCATCAGATGCGGGAGGACCGCTTTAGTCAGCGCCACCTGCCCGAAGAAATCCACCTCCATCAGCTGGCGGTCGACGCTCAAGGGCGTGTCTACGGCGAGTGAACGTTGGCTGACGCCGCCGTTGTTGACTAGCACGTCGACGTGGCCGAATCGGTCCAGTACTGCCGCAACATGACGGTCGGCGTCGTCCATGTCGGCCAAGTCGAGAGGCCGGACAAGGGTCTCTGAGGCACATCGGGCGGCAACCCTTTCGAGATCGTCCCTCCGCCGCGCAGACAAGACCACCTTCGCTCCCAACGCCGAGAGCTCCACAGCGAGTGCCTCGCCGATGCCGGATGACGCGCCCGTGACCCACACCACCCTGTCCTCGACCGCGCTGGTCGCGCCCATCTTGCGTCCGCGACCGTAACGCTGGCGTTCCACCGCGGTCAACGGGCCCGCGCACTCGGTGGGGGCGAGAGCTGCGGTCCTCGAGCGAGCTCGGATCGGTCGGGGCCCACCCCTGCCGCCAGCGGTACAGCGTGGCCCGGCTCACGCCGAACACCTGCTTCACCAGCGCCGCGTCCCGGCCACGTGTCCACAGCACCATCGCCTGGTGCCGGAACGCAGCTTTTGTCGATGGCTCTGCCAGCTCGCTCCGGCTAACTTCCACAGCCGTGTGAATCCGCGCGGTAGCGCTTTCATGCGCATGGAGGGGGCCTCCTAGTTGAGTGGTATCTCTACGGCGGCACGCGGCCCGTGTCAGTCTCCCATCTGCGGCTTGACGCCGTAGTGCTTGAAGGAGGGCAGCAGGCGCCCGGCACTGATGCCGCCGTCGACGTGCATCACCTGGCCGGTGACCCAGTCGCTGTCGGCGCTGCCGAGGTAGACCGCGGCGCGGGCCACGTCCTCCGGCGTCCCCCACCGGCCGAGCGGGGTGAACTGCATCCAGGCGCGATGCAGGTCGCTGTCCGGGTCGGGTGCCGGGTCGTTGGGGACCGGCACCGCACCTGGGGCGATGGCGTTTATCTGAATGCCGTGCTCGGCCAGGTCGAACGCCGCGCCGCGGGTAAAGGCAATAATCGCCCCCTTGCTGGCCTCGTAGGCAGCAGCGTAGTGGGTGCCGCTGACGCCGTGCACCGACGACATGGTGATGATCTTGCCTCCCCCCGATTCCCGCATCAGAAGGGCGCAGTGACGGACCGTCAGGTAGGTGCCGACGACGTTGGTGCGCTGCACGAGCTCGAAGTCGTCTAGCTCCAGCTCCAGCAGCGGCCGCAGGCGGCCACCCATTCCCGCCACCGCCACGCTGACGTCGAGCCGGCCGAACCGCTGCCGGCAGGCTTCGACCGCCGCGACCATCTGTGCCTCGTCGGTAACTTCGGCCTGCACCACCAGGCTGCGGCGGCCGGCGGCCTCGACCTGAGCTGCGGTAGCTTCAGCCCCGGCGCGGTCGGAGCGGTAGACGACCACGCAGTCCGCGCCCTCGTTGGCAAACTCGCGGCAGATCGCCCCGCCAAGGCCGCCGGACGCGCCGGTGACCAGCACCACCTTGTCTCGCAATCGCATGTCGATGAACCTCAGCGCCCGGCCAGCGCTAGCCCAGGCGATCGCGCGCCATGGCGGCGCCGTCGCACATCGCCCTGAGCTTCAGATACGCCTCGTCCACGTCGATCGGGTTCTGGACCGACGGCGCAAACCCGCAGTCCGGGTGCAGCTCGATGCGCTCACGCTCGACGTAGGCGAGCGCTGCCTCCACGCGGCTGGCCACCAGCTCTGCGCTCTCCAGCGTGGTGTCGCAATGGTCGATGACGCCAAGCCCTAGGCGCTTGTCGGCCGGGAAGCCACTGAGCGCCTCCAGCCCGCCGGCGTCCGGCGTGGCAAGCTCCAGGCAGATGGTGCCCACGTCGATCTTGGCCAGGGTGGGCAGGATCAGCTCGTAACTGCCGCGACTGCCGTGCACGTGGTCGAAGTGGGCGTGGCACAGGTGCATAGCGGTGTTGGTGCCACTCGCGGCGGGGAGGACGGCATTCAGGAGATCGGCGCACAGCGCCATCTCGTAGTCGACATCCTCCACGCCTTCGCGACGACGCGCCCGCTCGTCGACGAGCACCGCCAGCCACGGCTCGTCCAGCTGCAGTGTGTCCACGCCGTGGGCGACGATCGAGCGGATCTCCTCCTCCAGGACGGGCACCGCCGCCCACATCAGGTCTTCCCGTTTGGGGTATGCCGCCGCGGAGTGTTGGGCATGCCACATGCGTCGTCCGATGATGTAGGGCGATGGCAGCGTCACCTTGACCGCGCGTGTGGTGCGGTCGCGAACGAAGGGGATCTCGTCGGCAACAATCGGTTGCCAGTATTCGAGCGGTGCCACGGCGGCGGGGTAGGGCAGGCCGCTGTCGACCAGGTCGTCCTGGAAACCCCGGGTCCGCTGGGCGAACACCTTGACGTAGCTCTCGCGTCGCCATTCGCCATCGGTTATCTCGTCCAGGCCCGCCCGTTCCTGGAGCAGCAGCGCAGACTCGACGGCGCGGTCGAGAATGGTGTCGGCATCCTCTTCGGACAGACGGCCGGCCTTACGATCCAGGATGACGTCCCGTAGCCACTGCGGCCGCGGCAGACTGCCAATTACGGTCGAGGGGAACAGGTGATCGGGGCGCGGCATGGCGTCCATGGTCGCCTACTTGGCCGATCGTGGCGACCGCGATTGCCTATAGCCGGAGCGCCTTTATCCGATTGTTTGCATGGTCGCTTATCAGCAGGAGGTCCGGTCGGTACAGCAGCAACCCCCATGGCTCGTTGAGCAGCGCCGGCCGCTCTCCGACGGCACTCCCATCGCTGTCGCCGCCGGCGCCGGACGGGCTGCCGGCGATGGTCTCGACCACACCGTTGGGCGAGATGCGTCGCACGCAGTGCCAGCTCCGCTCTGCGTAGTAGCAGGTGCCGTCGCCGGCGACGGCTAGGCCGCGCAGGTCGTGGAGCTCCACTCCGCGGGCATCGCCATCGCGGGGGCCACCGGCATCGCTGCTGACGCCGGTGCCGACAACCGTGTGAATGACCCCCTTCGGGTCGATGCGGCGGATGACGGCGAAGTGCTGGTTGACGGAGCCGTATTAAATAACTTTCCAGTCGATATCATGCGCCAGACCCATCGCGGCTATATTATCGGATCTGACGTCGCACGGGCGCCGGAAGGCCTCAAAGCAGACGATTTCGTCAAAGCGCCCGGCTTCTTCGGCTGGGTGCTCAAGAACGGGTTTTCCGAAGCGCCGCCGATTGCCTCCCTGCTCATGAGAACAGCCACGCTCAGCGTCAATCCAAACGCAGGGCGCGAACTCGCTGACATGGTGATATTACCAGACCTCGAAGAAACCGATCTGCGGGACTGGGAAAACTATGAGGCCGTGGTCGAAGCAGGTTATGTGAAAACCAAGGACGCGATTGCCCGCGCTGGAGGCCCGCTCGCCCGCTATTTGCGGACATAAACTTCCGTCAGGCGAGACGCGAGCCATTTGGCACAGCCTTATCCGGCGAAAACATCACGATCGCGCCGGTCTCATCCGCAAAGCCAAGCGTAAGCACTTCCGACATGAACGGCCCAATCTGACGCGGAGGAAAATTCACAACAGCGGCGACCTGCTTGCCGATGAGTTCATCGGCGCTGTAGTTCACTGTGATCTGGGCTGAGGACTTTTTCTCCCCGATCGCTGGCCCAAAATCGATCCATAGCTTGAATGCCGGCTTGCGCGCTTCCGGGAAGGGGTCAACACGAAGCACTGTACC
>CAJWOB010000010.1 GCA_913043885.1 uncultured Spirochaetaceae bacterium
CGCTTCGCCCGCGGTACGGCGGCTGCTACAGGAGAAGGGGCTCGATAGCGCGGAGGCGGTGACCGCCATCACCGCCACCGGCAAGGGCGGCCGGCTGACCAAGGCCGATGTCGAGGCCCACCTCGCCGGCGCGGACGCGACCAAGGCGGCCTCCGCCCCGCACCCGGCGCCAACTGCCGCGCCCGCGCCAGTGCCAGGACCGGTACCGACCGCGATCGGTACCGCCGAGCGCGCCGAGCGGCGTGAGCCGATGTCGAAGCTGCGTCGACGCATCGCCGAGCGGCTGGTAGCAGTCAAGCAGGAGACCGCCATGCTCACCACCTTCAACGAGGTGGACATGAGCGAGATCATGGCGTTGCGGGCGCGCTACAAGGAGCCGTTCGCCGAACGCTACGGCGTGTCGCTGGGGTTCATGTCCTTCTTTGCCCGCGCCGTCGCCATCGGGTTGGCGCAGTTTCCCGAGCTCAATGCCGAGATCGACGGCAACGACATCGTCTACCGCGGCGCGGTGAATCTCGGCATCGCCGTGAGCACCGATCGCGGCCTGGTGGTGCCGGTGATCCGCGACGCAGACCTGCTGTCATTCGCCGCCATCGAGGGCGAGGTGAAGCGGCTGGGCCAGGCGGCGCGTGACGGCACCCTCGAGCTTGCCGCCCTCAGCGGCGGCACCTTTACCATTACCAACGGCGGCGTGTTCGGGTCGCTGCTGTCCACACCGATTCTCAACCCGCCGCAGAGCGGGATTCTCGGCATGCACGCCATCCAGCGCCGGCCGGTGGCGATCGGGGAGGCGGTAGAAATCCGGCCGATGATGTACGTCGCACTCTCCTACGATCACCGCATCGTCGACGGGAGCGAGTCGGTGTCGTTCCTGGTGAGGGTCAAGCAGCTGCTGGAGGATCCGGCCCGGCTGATGCTCGAGGTGTAACCGCCTAGTCGAGGGCGGCCACCGCCCCGCGGAACTCCTCGAAGGCGCCGCCGAGCACGTCCACCAACCCCTGCAGCTCCTGTACCTCGGCCGGAGAGGGCGAAGCGCCCTCCGCCGCGTCGCGCGCCGCCGCGTCCAGCCGTGCCGCCGCCTCGCCCAGACGCTCGGCACTCAGGCTGCGCGCGCTGCCCTTGATCGAATGGGCGATCTCCCGCAGCTGCTCGTGATCTGCCGCCTGAAGGGCCGGCGCTAGCTGGTCGAGCTGGCCGGCGGTCTTGGTGCTGAACGAATCCAGCAGCGAGCGCACCGTCCCCTCGTCCCCCTCGAAGCGCGCCACCGCGCCCTCCCAGTCGAGGGCGGGATGGTCGAGCTCCTGGCCGCCGGCCCCGGCCCCGGCCCCGTTGGCGCTGCGCGACCGCGGCTCTGCCGGCAACCGCGGCTCCGCCGGCAGCCAGCGCGCCAACACCGGTGCCAGCGCTTCGGTGTTTAACGGCTTGGGCAGGAAGTCGTTCATGCCGGCGGCGAGGCAGCGGTCGCGCTCGGCCTTCATCGCGTGGGCGGTCAGCGCCACGATCGGGGTCGATACTCCCTCGGCCCGTAGGCGCTCACTCACCTGGTAGCCGTTCAGCTAGGGCATCTGGATGTCGAGCAGAATGATGTCGAACTCGCCGCCAAGCCCGGCGTCGAGCGCTTCTTGCCCATCGTCCGCCACCACCACGTCGTGGCCGAGGCGACCGAGAATGGTCGTAAGCAGTCGCTGCGGTTTACCTCGTGGTCCTCGGCGGCCAGCACGCGGTACCCGCCGCTGACGCGGGCGGCGGCGTCGTCGACCGCTTGCTGCGCCGGCAGCTCCTCGAGCTCGTCGGCCCAGTCGGCAGCACCGATGTGCGCGGCCCGCACCAGGCGCACCACAGTGTCCAGCAGCTGCGCCTTACGCACCGGTTTGGGGAGGTAGCCATCGAACCACCCCAGCAGCTTTATCTTGGCCTCGTCGCCGCTCATCCCCACGGGAGTCATCAGCACCAGCGTCGGCGTGAGTGTCTCGTCGGCGTGAACCTCGCTGCCGAGGTTCCAGCCGTCGATACCCGGCATCTTCAGATCGACCAGCGCCAACGCAAACGGAGCGCCTGCCGCCGCGGACTCGCGCAGCATCCGCAGCGCCTCCTCGCCACTGGGCACGCCGGTCACCTCGCAACCCCATTCGGCAAGCTGCGATGCCACGTAGCCACAGGCGGTGGCGTTGTCGTCTACCACCATCAGCCGCAGTCCCTCGAAGAACTGGTCGCCAAGGCCGCTGAACCGGCGAGCCACTTCCTGCACGCCGAACCTGGCGGTAAACCAGAACGTGGAGCCATGGCCGACCTCGCTCTCCACGCCGATCTCACCTCCCATCTGTGAAACCAGCTGCTGGCTTATCGACAACCCCAGGCCGGTGCCGCCGTACTTGCGGGTGGTGGAGCTATCGGCCTGAGTGAAAGCGCCGAACAATGCCTGCTGACGGTCGGCGGGAATGCCGATGCCGGAATCCCGCACGGTGCAGCGAATGGTCACCCCGTCCGGCCTGCCACTCTCGACTGCGGCCTCGATCGCAATTTCGCCGGCCTCGGTAAACTTGACGGCGTTGCTGATGAGGTTGACCAGTACCTGGCGCAGTCGGACCGGATCACCTCGCAGCAGATGCGGTACACCGCCACCGACACAGCTGGCGATCTCCAGCCCCTTGTTGTGGACCTCCAGCGATACCAGCTCTACCGCTTCCTCGACTACCACGTGGAGATCCATGTCGATGGACTCCAGCTCGAGGTGGCCGGACTCGATCTTGGAGAAATCGAGGATGTCGTTGATCAGGCTCAGCAGGGTGTGGGCGGCAAAGCCGATGCTGCTGGAATACTCGCTCTGCTCGGCGTCCAAGTCGGTGCCAACCAGCAGCTCGTTCATACCGGTGATGGTGTGCAGCGGGGTACGGCTCTCGTGGCTCATGTTGGCCAGGAACTCGGAGCAGGTACGCATGAGCTCGTCGGCGGCGTCGCGCTCGCGCTCGAGGGCCGATTCGCGCCGCATGCCGCCGAGCACCGCGTAGGCAATCGGCGCCAGGGTGTGGTCCAGCGAGTCGCGCAGCGCGTAGCCGGCGACCTCCTCCCTAGTGGCGAGCTCACCCTCGTTACCAGCCAGCAGCACCACCGCAACGCCCCGCGCGCCGAACGGCCGCAACGTGGCAACATCGTCCAGCAAGCGCGTGTCGATGAGGGCCCCCGCGTAATCGCGCTTGTCGAGCAAGCGCTGGCTGTCGCCCAGTGTCCGGGAGCGGTCCACGGCCAGGGCGAAGCGCGCCAGCGTCGACAGTTGTGCGCGTGCCGCCGCGACGACGGCGTCGTCGCCGGTTACCAACAGCAGCCGGCGCCGGCTGGTCGCTACGCGGTTGTCGGCGGAGGGGGAATCGCCGGGGTGGGGCCTCGGCTGCGGGTCCACGCTATAGGGTGGCGCTCAGCGCCTCGATGGACTTCTTGCGCACCTGGTCCGGGTTCACCGGCTTGATCAGGTAGCTGTTCACCCCGTAGCCCTGCGCCTTCACGATGGTCTCTTTCTGAGTGAGTGCCGACAGGATGATGACCGGGATGTCGAGCGAGTGGTCGCGCATGTACTGCAGCACCTGAAAGCCGTTCATCACGGGCATCTGCAGGTCCAGAAACACCAGAGCCGGATCGTCCTGCTTCACGTTCTCCAGGAACTGCTTGCCGTTTTCGTAGGCATGCACGGTCCAGCCGGACTTGGCGAACACGTTGGTGACAAAGGTGCGCACCACCGCGGCGGCGATTCCCTGCGGGAGGTTGAGGGTAGGCGTAGCTTGTGACTGACCTGGGACCGGCGCGTCGCCGGCCGGCTGACCGGCCTTCTGTCCGGCATCGGAGCTGAACTTCAGCTGCACCTGCTCTGGCTCGGTCTGCTTCACGGAGAGGATGTCCTGCTGCATCAGGTCCTTCCCCTCCTCGACGAAGGTGTCGATCTTGACGCCGAGCAGCTTGTCCATCGCATCGCCAATGTTGTCCGTCACCGCAATACCACCGAGCTTGTCGTGGTCGGTGAGGAAAGAGCGCACCTCGGTCGACGTGGTCAGCGTCATCACTCGCTTCATCGGCGACGCGGTGCCCTTCAGTATTTGCTCGAAGAGCCGCTGCAGATTCGTGGTGTCGTCGCCAATACTGATGTCGGTGATCATCACCAGCACCCGCGGCCGGGCCATGCCGTACAGCTGCAGCACCTCATCGATCTTGTAGGTGAGCAGCTCGATCTTGTCGCGATTGAGGCCCTGCGACACCTCGATGAACAGAATCTGATCGTTCAGATGGACGTCGAGCACTCACGGTGTGGAGTCGAAGCTGATGTCGTCGCCACTCAGGTCGGAGATCTCCCGCAGCAGCGCGTCGACCTTTATTGGCTTGGTCAGCACCTTGGCCAGCTTGAACTTCGCCATCTGTACCAGCTGCTCGCGGCTGAGCCGCTGCGAGAGCAGGATTACCGGGATGCCGGCCGTCGCCTTCTCGGCCGTCTTCTCGGTGAGCAGCTCGATTGCCGAGGTACGCTCGAGCGTATCGTCCATGACCACCAGGTCGGGGACGTTGTTCTTGAGCTTGATGAGACCGTCGAAGCCGTTGCGGGCCGTCAGCACCTCGTAGTTGAGGGCAACGAGCTTAGTCTCAAGGTAGCCGCGGATGAGCTCGGAAGCGTCGATTACCAGAACGGTCTTCAACGATTCGACCGCCTGTGGTATGCCGGCCTGGCCAAGGCAATCACCACAAACCCTCTGGGCGCCCATGTCGAAAGTCAATGTTTGTTGGGTACATTCTGCGTGATGCTGGGTCGGCGGGCGCATCTGTTCCGGGTGAGTGGTGTCAGCGTAGGTGCCGATGTCACCTCCCTTCTCGTGCTGTTACTGGTGGCGGCCACACTGGCCATGCGCCCGACCTTCCTCCCCCAGGCCACCGACGCCGTGCGCTGGGTGGCCGCCCTCGCCGGTGCGCTCGGGCTGCTGGCCTCGATCGTCTTCCACGAGCTGGGGCACGCCATTGCCGCGCAGGCGGTGGGGGTGCGGGTATCGCGCATCACGCTGTTTCTGTTTGGCGGCGTCGCCGAGCTCGACAGCGATCCGATACACCCATGGCGGGACGCGGCGACGACCATAGCCGGCCCGCTCAGCACCGGCGTGCTCGCCCTGCTGCTTCTGCTGCTGGCGCGCAGCGCCGCCGCGTGGCCGGGAGGGGCAGGGGCAGCGGCCTTCACCGTCCTGCAGTACCTCCTCAGCATCAACCTACTCATCGCCCTGTTCAATCTGCTCCCGGCGTTCCCACTGGATGGCGGCCGCCTGCTGCGCGCGCTGCTGTGGCGGGTGCGGGGGGACTACCGTTGGGCGACGCGCATCGCCGCGCGGGTCGGTACCGGCCTGGCACTGGCGCTCATTGCGCTGGGGGTCGGCTCGGCGTTGTTCGACAGGCTCCGCTTCGGCGGGCTGTGGAGTGTCTTGCTGGGCATGTTCCTGCTGCGCGCCGCCCTACAGACGGCCCGCGCCTACGCACCGACGCCGGCTGCGGACGGAGTCGATGGGCCCCACCCGGCGCAGCGCCCCCCCGCCGGCGACGGGTCGCAGGTCGATCGCCGCCGGTGAGCGGTGCCGGCGGCGCGGGCCCTGACCGGCTGCTGGTGGTGCACTACCACCTGCAGCCAGGCGGCGTCACCACCGTTATCCGCGACGGGCTGAGCGCGCTGCTGGCGAGCGGCAACGTCGACTGGTTGCGGGAGCTGGTGGTGGTGGCCGCCGGGGGTGGCCGCCGCCACGCCGATCGCGACGACCATGACGCCCTGCTGCGGGCGCTGTAGGCGGCGCAGGGGCGCAACCCGCAGTCCATGACGACCGTACGCGTCGAGGTCGACCCAGCGCTCGCCTACCAATCGCGATCGACGGCGGCGGATCAGTCCCACCTGTCCGTGGCGCTCGGCGACCGCTACGGCGACGCGCTATGGTGGGTGCACAACTACCATCTCGGCAAGAACACGGCACTTACCGGTGCCGTGTTGCGGGCAGCCGACCGCGGGCAGCCAATGCTGCTGCAGATACACGACTTCCCGGAGTGCGGGCGCCGGGACAACCTGCGTCGGGTCACCCGCGACTGCGGCACGCGGCGCTACCCGCGGGCGCCACACGTCCACTACCTCACCATCAACCGCCGCGACGCGGACATCCTCCGCGGCGCCGGCCTGGGTACGGACGCGGTGTCACTGCTGCCCAACCCGGTGTCTCCACCACCCTCGGCCGCTGTGGCGCCGGGTTCCGACGAGGCCCAGTCCGCCCGGCGGCGCCTGCTCGAGGCGCAGCGGCAGGGACCGTGGTGGGCGGGCCGGGTGGCCCCCGACCACCCCCTGTGGCTGTACCCGGTACGCGCCCGGCGCCGCAAGAACGTGTTCGAGGCTGCCGTCCTGGCCACCCTCGCCGACGCCAATCTGCTGGTGACGCTGCCGGCACTGTCGTCGGCCGAGCGCCGCTACGGGCGGGCGGTGCGGCGGGAGTACGCTTCAGGATGCGTCGCCGGCGCCTACGGCATCGGCGACATGCCGCCACACGCTGACCTATCGTTCGGCGATCTGGTGGCGGCGGCCGACGCGGTGGTGTCTACCTCGATCGAGGAGGGGTTCGGCTACGCCTACGTCAGTGCCCTGCAGTGGCGCCGGCCGCTGGTGGCCCGGCAGCTGCACGTGGCCGCGGACCTGGACCAGATACTGGCCGCAAGCGAGTCACTCCTCTACGACCGGCTGGCGACGCCGGTTACCGCGAGCGAGTGCCGCCAGGCCCGCGACGCGCACCGCCTCCTCGGCGCAGTGCCGCCGGCGGACGCCCCAACGCTGGACTTCGCCCAGCTCCCCCTTCGCGTGCAGCAGGCGGTGCTGCGCCGGCTTGCCGAGCCGGGCTACCGCCGCGAGCTCCAGGGGGCTAACGCAACACTACTGGCGGACCTGCGCCGGCTGGCGCCACCGGCTGGAGCCGAGGCGCTCGCACGGATCGACGCCGCCTTGGGTCCCGGCCCGTTTGCCCAGCGTGCCGCGCGACTGCTGTCGGCGCTGCGGACCACCGCCGGCGGCGGTGCCGGGGGTGGCGCCGCCACGGACGATGACACTGGGAAGCCCCGCGGCGAGCCGAGCGTGGAGGCAGCGGTTGCGGCCCAGTTCGACACTCCTGAGACTGCCCGAATGTTGGTGGCCGGCTGACGCCATGCTGGAGGGGGCCGTGGCGGTACTACCGATGCTGGCTATCGCCATTCTGTTGATCAACATGGGACAACGGCCACTTACCAGGCCGCCCAACGAGCCGCGCTCGCCGAAACGGGCGGCGACGCTTATGGTCGCCGGCCTCGTTCTGGCCCTGCTCGGCGGTGCGCTGGTGCTGCAGCGGCTGCGGGCGCCCGACTGGACGCTGCTGCCCGCCATCGCAGCCACGATGGCCGCCGGATGGGCCCTACGCCGCTACCTTGCCGTGTTCCGGAGCCACTGCCGCAACTGTGGCGCGCGGCTGTCGCTGGTCGAGATCCTGTTTCGAGAGCAGGCCGCGGAAGACCCGACTCAGCCCGACCGCTGCCCAGCATGTGATCGCCAGTGAGGGCAACGCGCTCATGAAGCGTCGCCGCCGGCCTATGGTGCTGCTGGCAGCCGTCGCCGTCGCAGCTCTGGCCGGCTGCGGCCAGCGGACCGATCCGGATCAACCACCTGAGCCAACGGCACGGGAGGAGGCCAGCTACGCGCTGGGCGCCCAGATCGGCAGCTCGCTGCGGCGGCAGCCCATCGATATCGATCCAGAGGAGGTGATGCGGGGCATCCGCGACGCGCTGGCCGGGCGGAGCGAGATGAGCGACGCGGACGTGGTCGGGGTGCTGCAGCGGTACGCCTACCTGCGAGAGGAGGCGGTGGCCAACAACCGGGCCGGCCGGGAGTTCCGCGAGCAGCATCGAGCGCGGGAAGGGGTCGTCACCCTGCCCAGCGGCGTGCAGTATCTGCCGCTCGCCGCAGGCAGCGGGCCCACGTTGCAGGCGGGCGACATTGCGCTCAGCTGGTACGCCATCGACAACGTCCGCGGCAACCGGGTTGCCAGTCACAGTGCCGACGACGGCGAGCCGGCAGCGCTGGCGGTGGAGCAGATCCTGCCCGGCCTGCGGGAAGCGCTGCTGTTGATGCGCCGCGGCGACCGTTGGCGTATTGTGCTGCCACCGGAGCTCGCCTTCGGCGATGCCGGCGCCGACATCGGGCCGAACGAGACCATCATCGTGGAGCTGGAAGTGGTAGTGATTCAGAGGGGGAGAAGTGTCCAGTAACGGGCGGTTTCAGGAGCGATTCATCACGCCGAGCGTCTTCGAGAAGGTCGAAGAACGCTACCTTGCCGGGCCCAACGGCTGGCTGCTGTTTGCCGCCTGCAACTCAGGCATGGAGCTGGGCGCTCAGGTGCGGCACGAGTACGAAGGGATGCTGCGGCTGCACGGCGTCGGAGAGTACGAGATACCGCTGCTCGGCACGTCCGAGGAACCGATCACCAGAGTGTTCGACGACACCGAGACCTGCCCGCGGCTTCCCGAGCACGTGGCCGGCTCCAACGCCTACGTTTTCCAGAGCACCCACGATCGCCGTAGCGAGAACACCGTCAACGAAAACATCCAGCAGCTACTGCAGGTGGTGCGGACGCTGCGAGCCCACCGTGCCATGACCGTTACGGTGGTCACCCCGTACGCCCCGTATTCGCGGCAGGACAAGCCGAGCTTCATGCGCCGCGAGGCGGTCCTGGCCCGGCTGTTCGCCGACCAGCTCGAGGTCGCCGGCTCCAACGCCCTGCTCACCTATCACCCTCACGAACGCTCGTTGTACGGCTTCTACGAGCCGAAGATGACCTTCGTCGCGCTCAGCGGGATGGACCTGTTCATCGACTTATTCGACGGCTTCCGCGGCTGGAAGGATGTGGTGTGTGTGGCCACCGACGCGGGCAGCGCCGGGTTCAACGTCGTCTACGGCGGGGCGATGCAGATCCCCTACGCCATCGCCAACAAGTTTCGCCGCGAGAAGGACGAGACCGACCTGCTCGGCATCATCGGCGACGTGCAAGGCAAGAAGATCGCGATCATCACCGACGACGAGATGAGCACGGGTGGTTCCGTGCGCCACACCGTCGAGTCGCTGAACACCCAATACGAGGTGGAGAAGATCTATGTGGCGGTATCGCACATGAAGATGCAGCCAGCCGCGGTTGCCGGCCTGGTCGAGGCGCATGAGAAGTACGGCCTGGCCGAAGTGCATGTGACCGACACGGTGCCACAGACTCAGGAGCTGATGGATCTGCCGTTCGTTACCGTGCACTCACTGGCGCGTCGCTTCGCGGCCACCATCAATCGGCTCCACTACAACCGCTCGGTCAGCGACCTGTTCTTCCGCTTGTAAGCCCGCTACTGTCCCGCCCGGGACGCGCCGCGGCGGCCGAACAGGCGGGCGGCGCCCAGTTTGAGCGCCGCGAAGACTCCCAGCGCCAGCGCGAAGAACCACAGCAGATTTGCCCTGAACACCACCCACAACCGCAGCCGGGTGAGCAGGAACACGGCTGCGAAGCTGACCGCCGCCATCAGCAGCAGCCCCGACAGTCGGCCAAAGCCGGGGATCTCATCGAGGTCGACGCTGCGGCGGGCGAGCGCAAATGCCGCAGCCATGCCGGCAATCGGACCGAAGTAGACCAGGAGGTTGACTTCCAGGAGGCTCTCGCCGGTGAACAGCAGCGCGTACAGCACCAGCGTCGCCGAGAACATGCCGGGAATGGCTGCCAGATAGATAGCCAGGGCGTACAGATAGCGCCACGGAGAATCGCCGCCGCGACCGGGGGCGTGCAGCAGCCCGATGATGCCCGCCATTAGCGCCGGCAGCAGCACCACGGCCAGCAGCAGCGGCCACGCCTGCTCGGCGGCGCGCACCAGATCCGCGAAGCTCACCGCCGAATCCTACGTGCCAGCGGGCGACACTGTCGCCACCCGGCTGTCGCCGTCTCGTTGTCGCCGACTCGGGGTGTGGCTATAGTGCCGTGCCCTCTGGCATCACTCCGCAACGCCCACCCATGACCGAGCCCTCTGCACCTCCCCGCCTGCGGCGACGTGTCGCGTTCGCCAACCTCGGCTGCCGCCTCAACATAGCCGAGAGCGATGCGCTGGCGGCGCGCTTCGTCGCCGCCGGCTACGAGGTGTCGGGGTTTGCCGGCGACCTTGCCGAGGCCCGCGATGCCGGCGTGGACGCGGTGGTGGTCAACACCTGCACGGTTACCGCCGAGGCCGACCGCAAGTCGCGCAACCTGACGCGCCGCGCGGGCCGCGCGGCTGGCCCGGTAGCCGGCGGCGGCGCACGCCCCGTCGTGGTAGCCACCGGCTGCTTCGCCACCGGCAGCCCGGAGGTCGCCGCAAGCATGCCGGGGGTGGACTACGTGGTTGACAACGACCGCAAGGCCGGCATCTTCGATCTGGTACAGGCACATCTCTCGGGGGAGATTGTGCAGCCCGACCAGCTGCCGGCCGATCCGTTCGGTTACCAGGCCGGGCCGCAGCCGCTTCACACGCGGGCGACCATCAAGATACAGGACGGCTGCGACAACAACTGCACCTTTTGCATCATCCCGCAGGTGCGGGGACGAGCCAGCAGCCGCGCCCCCGATGCCATCCTCGCTGAGGCTCAGCACCTGCTGGCACAGGGCCACCGGGAGCTGGTGGTAACCGGCGTCAACATCGGTCGCTACCAGGCGCGCGATCTGGACTTCGCCGCTCTTATGGAGCAGTTGCTGCAGCTGCCGGGGGACTACCGGGTGCGGTTGTCGTCGCTGGAGCCCGACCCCTTGGGAGATCGCTTCCTGGCTCTGGTCGGCCACCGGCGACTCTGCCCTCACTTCCACCTGTGCCTGCAGAGCGGCTCGGACCGCATCCTGCTGCGAATGCGGCGGGAGTACGCCGTCGATGAGTACCTCCGCCTTGCGGCAGCTATCGCCGACGAGGTACGCGGCAGCCGTGGGGTACCGCCGCAGCTGACCACCGACATCATGGTGGGGTTTCCCGGCGAGACGGACGCGGACTTCGCCTACACCGTGGCAGTGTGCGAGCAGGTGGGATTTGGGCATATCCACGCCTTTCGCTTTTCGCCGCGTCAGGGAACGCGCGCAGCCCGCATGCCAGAAGCGGTTGCCGACGGCGTGGCTCGGCAACGCAGCCGGCAGCTGCGCCGGGTGGCGGACCGGCTGACGGTGGACTATCGCCGCAGCCTGATCGGCCACCGCCAGGAGCTATTGGTGGAGCGCCGCTCCGTAGAAGGCGACGGCACCACGCTGCTGAGCGGGTATGGCGAGTGCTATGTCCCTATTACTGCCGTCGGCGCCGACTACGAGCGCTCGACAGGGGTCGAGCCGGGGGATGTGACGCCGGTGGAGGTCGCTGAGCTGCGGAAGGACGGATCGCTCGGCGGCTCGCTCCATGGCTCGCTCGACACCACGTCTGCCCGTTCCGGCCGGCGGCTGGCCCGCAGCGCCTAGTGTCGTCGTCGCACCCCCGCCCGCTGCGGGTTCTGTTTGTCTGCCTCGGCAACATCTGTCGCTCGGCGATGGCGGAGGGCGTTCTTCGCCACAAGATCGCTCAGCGTAGGCTGGAGGCCCACCTGAGCTGCGATTCCGCCGGATTCGACCGCTGGACTCCTGGCTGGGACGCAGACAAGCGAGCGGTGGCTACCGCACGCGAGCACGGCATCGAATTCGCCACCACCGCACGACGGGTACAGCGCGGCGATTACGAGACGTTCGACCTGATTCTGGCCATGGATCGGAGCAACATGCGATCGCTGCTACAGGAGTGCCCAGAGCATCTGCAGGACAAGCTGCACATGATGCGGGAGTACGATCAGCCGCCGGCGCCGGACGGGGAGATCGCAGATCCCTACCACGGCTCCATGGCTGACTTCGAGACGGTATTCGAGGTGCTCGACCGCTGCACCGACTCGCTCATCGCCCGCCACGTCTCATCGATCAACCGTTGAGCGGCGACGCAGGGGGCGGTAACAGGGATCGCCAGCAGGCGATCGCTGCGCTGTTGACCGCCCATGTCGGTCGGCCGGTCGAGGTGGACGGGCTACGGGCATATGGCGGCGCCTGTATCAACGACGCCGTTCGCGTCAGCTCGACGGCGGGCTCCTTCTTCGCGAAATGGTCCGAGGCAGGCAGCCGCCGGCAGCTGGAAGTAGAGGCGATCGGCCTGCGCGCACTCCGCGCTGCAGCCGGCGACGAGCTGGTGGTCCCCGAGGTAATCGGCGTCACTTCCCCACCCGATCCGCCGATCCTGGTCCTCGAGCACCTCGACCCGCCGCCCCGGGGCGACGACGCGGCGCAGGATGCGGCGCTCGGCGCCGCCCTCGCCCAGATTCACGCCCACACCGCCGAGCGCTTCGGCCGTCTTGGCGAGGAGCACGACAGCCCCGGCGCAGAGCCGGCGACTCCCGCAGCCGAGCCGGACTGGGTCAGCCACTACCGCGACAGCTATATGCTTCCCCTACTCCGCCGCATCGCCGCGGAGCGCCCACTGCCGGAGGAGGTAGCGGGCCTTCATCGGCGACTGTGCGAGCGCCTGCCCGCGGTCCTCGGCTCAGGTGAAGAAGCCGACCGGCCAGCTCTGGTCCACGGCGATCTCTGGCACGGCAACTACATGCGCACCGCACGCGGGCCGGCGCTCATCGACCCGCACGCCGCCTACGCGCACCGCGAGTACGAGTTCGGCATCGCGACGCTGTTTGGCGGCTTCGGCCGCCAGTTCTGGGACGCCTATCAGTCCGTCGCGCCACTGGCGCCCCGATGGCAGGAGCGCAACGCGCTGTACCAGTGGTACCACCTGCTCAACCACCACCGCCTGTTCTGCGGCAGCTATGGGGCCGCCGCAGAGGCCACTGCCAGGCGCTTCCTGTGAGCGGCGCCGGGAGCACAACCGCCGACCTGGTCCTTGCCGCCGCCGAGACGCTTCGCGCCCACAGCCGATCGCTCTCGTTCTCCGCTCCGGTCGCGTACGTCTATCACCCACTCGACTACGCCTGGTGCGGCTACCACGAGTACATCCGCCGCTATGTACGCGGGGCCGTGGGCACCCTCTTCGTGGGGATGAACCCGGGCCCATTCGGCATGGCGCAAACTGGCGTGCCGTTTGGCGACGTCGAAATGGTGCGCGACTTCCTCGGGATCGAGTGCGCGGTCCACCCACCACCACGGTTCCACCCCAAGCGAGTGGTGGCGGGGTTCCGATGCTCCCGCGCCGAGGTCAGCGGGCAGCGGCTGTGGGGGCTGTTTCGCGATCGCTTCGCAGACCCCCACGCCTTCCTCGCCGATCACCTGGTACTCAACTACTGCCCGCTCCTGTTCGTGGAAGAGGGCGGACGCAATCGCACCCCGGACAAATTGCCGACGGAAGAACGCACGGCGCTGGAGGCGATGTGTGACGCTCACCTGCGATCGGTATGGCACATCCTGCGCCCGCGCACGGTGGTTGGAGTGGGCGCGTTCGCCGCGGCAAGCGCCAGGCGCGCCCTCGGTGCATCTAGCGAGATACGGGTGGAGCGAGTGCTGCACCCGAGCCCGGCGAGCCCGGCGGCCAACCGCGGCTGGGCAGAGCAGGCGACGGACCAGCTGCAGCGGCTGGGTATCTGGCCAGCCGATTAGCGGAGGACCGGCAGCACCTCTCGGTGTAGTGACATCTCGAGCGGGAACGACTCTGGCTCCAGCCAGGTAACCTCGCCGTCCACCTGTAGCGGCACGCGAACGTCGCTGCGGAACGTCACGCTATCTGCCTGGAAGAAGCGCACCTCGTGAAGGCAGCCATGCTCGCCGTCGTAGAAGAGGTGCTTGGTGGCCAGTCGCTTCAGCAGGTGCATGTCCTGCACCACACATACATTGCCATCGTTGGGCAGAATCTGCTTGCCGCGCCCATAGCTGCGGTTGCCGCTGACGCCGACCACGACCATCGATGGGATGACGCTGGCGCGGAGCCGGGACGACCCAGCGTGCAAGGTAACGGCCAGCGGCGCTCTCCGTACGGTAAGGCGATAGCCCACCACGCCGAGATTCGCCAGCCAGCGATAGGCGTCGCCGGGCAGGTACTGCTTCAACCGGTTGCTCAGATCGGCAATATGGGCGTCGATGCCGATGCTGGCTATGTTGAGCGCATACCAGCGGCGGCCGTCGCGGGCAGTTACGTCCAGCACCGGCGCTAACTGCGGCGCCTCGAACCGCAGCAGCGCATCGTAGGCCTGGTCGAACGTGCGAGGGCCGGGGGCGTCGTTGCCGGTGCCAAGCGGAAAGCGCATGAGGCAAAACGGGATCGGCTCCTCTGCCTCCAGTGAGCTGCGATAGTTAGCCAGGAGGCCGGTGACTATCTCATGAGCGGTACCGTCGCCGCCGGCGGCGATGACCACCCGCTGCGTTAGCAGCGTGTCTGCTTCGGCGGTTTCTCGGGTCGCGATCTCCTCGTGCGCCAGCTCCGAGGCGATCCGCCGGGCGTCGCCGGGGCCGGAGGTATAGTGGGTGAATACCTGTGCGTTGCCTGAACGCTTAGATCGCTCGGCCCGCTCTCTGCCACTCAGCGCCTCCAGCTGGCCGGCCAGCTGCCGAACCACGGTGCGCAGCCCGCGGTGCTTGCGGAAGAACCCCGCCTCGCGGTTCACGACGACGTCGACGCGAATTGGCTGCCGGCGCGGTGTCCCCGAGGAGCGCTCGGACTGACCTACGTACTCGCTGAGCCGGGCGACGTGCTCCGCATAGGCCTGAACAAGTTTCATGGGGAAACGCCACGATACGCCAGCCCACCGCGTCACTCAAGCCGACCGTCGGCATGGGGCTAATGCGGTCACCTTGACGGCGGCCGCCCGCTTGCCTATAGTCCGCAGCTCCGCTGGCCAGGTCCTGTCTTACCGAGAGCGCCGGCCTCTCCGCCTGAGGAAGCCCTCTATTTTGGCTGTCCGCCCTGGCGCGGCTGCGTCGCTCTGGTCGCGGCACACCGCCGCTTGGCGCCGACGTGGGTGTGGTCGCCGGCGGACAACATCGCTATGAGCAGCAAGATGACGCATCCACGCAGCCAGCTCAGCGCCCACAGCGCCCCCTCTCTCTACGGACACGCCAGGGAACACGACGCCTGCGGGATCGGCTTCGTGGTGAATATCCGCGGCCAGCGTTCGCAGGGCATCGTGCAAGACGGCCTCCAGGTGCTCGAGAACCTGGCCCATCGCGGCGCCAGCGGTGCAGAGGCCGCCACCGGCGACGGCGCCGGCATCCTGCTGCAGATCCCTCATGACACCTACGCCGCACTCGCTGCGGAGCAGGGCGTCGAGCTCCCGCCGGCCGGCGAGTATGGCGTCGGCACACTGTTTCTGCCGCAGGATGCGGCTCTCCGACAGCGACTGGAGGCAACCTGCGCGGAGGTGGTGGTCGAGCGAGGCTTCACCCTCCTCGGCTGGCGCACCGTGGCAACCGATGGCTGGGCGCTTGGCGCCACCGCGAAGCGGTCGGAGCCGGTGGTCAGGCAGCTGTATGTCACCGCGCCGGGGGCAGCGGACGATGGCCAGGCATTCGAACGGGACCTGTTCCTGCTGCGCAAGATTATCGAGCGCCGGGTGGCCGAGCAGGTGGCCGGCGACCAGTTCTACATCGTCAGCTTCTCGCACCGCACGGTGGTGTACAAAGGAATGCTCACCGCGGAGCAGGTACGCGGCTACTACCCCGAGCTGAGTCGCCGGGACATTCGCTCGGCGATGGCGCTGGTGCATGCCCGATTCTCCACCAACACCTTCCCGAGCTGGGCACGCGCCCATCCGTATCGGTTCATGCTCCACAATGGCGAGATCAACACCATCCAGGGCAACGTCAACTGGATGCGCGCCCGCCAGGCACTCATGAGCTCCGACCTGTTCGGTCCCGACCTTGCCGAGGCCATGCCGGTAATCGACGAGAGCGGCGCGGACTCCGCCTGCCTCGACGACGCCGTCGCGTTGTTGACGCTCGGCGGCCGCTCGCTGGCCCACACTTACATGATGCTGATTCCGGAGCCATGGGCGCGCGATGGCGCCATGGACGAGCGGCGCCGGGCCTTCTACCACTACCATTCGCATCTGATGGAGCCGTGGGATGGTCCCGCGGCGGTGGCGTTCACCGACGGCATCGAGGTGGGCGCCGTGCTGGACCGTAACGGGCTTCGCCCAGCTCGCTACCTGGTTACCTCCGACGATCGCGTCATCCTCGCCTCCGAGACCGGCGTGCTGCCGGTTGATCCGGCCCTGGTGGTGCGTCGCGATCGTCTGCGCCCTGGTCGCATGCTGCTGATAGACACCGCCCGCGGCCGCATCGTCGAAGACGAAGAGCTGAAGGCCCAGGCCGCCGGCCAGGCCGACTATGCGGCATGGGTACGCAGCAACGAAACGGAGATCGCCGACCTACCCGAGGGGCCCAGCGTCCCGGTGCGGCCGGTGGAGCAGCTGAACCGGCAGTTGCGGGCCTTCGGCTACACCTATGAAGAGCTGCGCGTGGTCCTCGAGCCGATGACCCGCGCCGGTATGGAGCCCATCGGATCGATGGGCAACGACGCGCCGCTTGCAGTGCTCTCCGACGAGCCGAAGCTGCTGTTCAGCTACTTCAAGCAGCTGTTTGCCCAGGTGACCAATCCTCCCATCGATGCCATTCGGGAGGAGCTGGTGACCGACGCCTCTATCCTCCTCGGCAGCGAGGGCAATCTGTTGGACCCGCGCGCGGAGTCGTGCCGGCGGGTGCGACTGGAGGGACCGATCCTGACACGCGCCGAGCTGGAGCAGCTGCGACGACAGGACGGCAGCACCCGACCGTGGCTGCGGGCTGCGACGCTGTCGACGCTGTTCCCGGCCGACGACGCCGCCGGGCTGGAGGGAGCGCTTGCTGAGCTGTGTCGAGAGGCGGACCGCGCCATCGATCACGGCAATACGATTCTGGTCCTCTCGGACCGTGGCGTGGATGCACAGCATGCGCCAATTCCTTCACTGCTAGCGGTGGCCGCCATTCACCACCATCTCATTCGCGCTGGTACCCGTATGCGGGTGGGGTTGGTCGTCGAGTCCGGGGAGCCCCGCGAGGTCCATCACATTGCGCTGCTGTTGGGGTACGGGGCCGCCGCCGTATGCCCCTACCTCGCCTACGAGGGCATCGACTGGGGAGTCGATGGAGGGCTATTCGAGGCGCTCGCCCACGCTCCCGAGGCGGAATTCGTGGCGTCCGAGGTGCCGGCGGACGGCGTGGACGCCGAGGTCGAACGCGCGGCGCTGCGGCGCGCCGCGCGGGCCAACTACCGCAAGGCGCTGCTCAAGGGGGTGGTAAAGGTCATCTCCAAGATGGGGATATCGACCATCCAGAGCTATCAGGGTGCGCAGATATTCGAGTCAGTGGGCATCTCGTCGGCGGTGGTCGACCGCTACTTCGCGGGCACGGCGGCCCGAATAGAGGGGGTCGGCCTATCGGAGATCGCCGCCGAGTCTCTCGTGCGTCACTTTTGGGCATTTGCTGCGCGCACCGTCGCCGAAGAGACGCTGCCAGAAGGTGGTGAGTACCAGTGGCGCGACGGTGGCGAGAGGCACCTCAACAACCCGGCAACGATCCACAAGTTGCAGCAGGCATGTCGGGCTGGGGATTACGATCTGTTTCGCGCCTACTCCAAAGCTGTGAACGACGAATCCCGTGCCGGGACCACGCTACGCGGCTTGTTCGAGCTGCGCCCGCAAGGCGATCCCGTTCCTCTGGACGAGGTGGAAGCGGTCGACGCCATCGTCACCCGCTTCAAGACCGGGGCCATGTCGTATGGCTCGATCAGCAAGGAGACCCACGAGACGCTTGCCATCGCCATGAACCGGCTCGGTGGTAAGAGTAACACCGGTGAGGGTG
>CAJWOB010000011.1 GCA_913043885.1 uncultured Spirochaetaceae bacterium
GCAAGCCCCCCGACCATCATCGCTAAGCTGATAGTCCGTCGCCGAGACCTTTCCTCCTCGGTGCTTGCCAGCGACCAGTACACACTGCCGCCGATCGCCACGCCGGCTCCAACACCGATCAGCAGGTCGTGACTGGATACATGGCTCCGATAGGTGGCGGCCATGCGGTCAAACGAGCTGTCCGTGCTCAGGTCCACCTCCATTTGTTCAACGAGGTCGGTGTACCCGCCAAAGACCCTCAACGGGAACTCTGCTCCATCGTAGCGGTAGTACGCGGCGGTGAATGTTCGCGCAGGATGAAACGTAATCGGGTCTCTTGGTGACGCCGCAGCTGGCGTGGGCTGTGTCGCCGTGGTTTGTTCTACGGTCTGTGTCTGAGTGACGTTGATCTCGATCTTGTCAGCGGCCTCGGTCTCTGCACGCTCCTTCCGAACCACGTCGATGTCGTCGTAGACCAGGCGGAACACCGAACCACCTGGCAGCTCGATCCGCATGTACTCGTTGATCTTGTTCTCGATGATCGTACCGCGGTACTCGTTGCCGTCTTTGGTTACGATCACGTCCACGAATTCCTGCGCAGCGAGCATAGCACTGCCACCTGCTCGCGCAGCTGCACGCCTTTCGCGGCGGCGATTTCAGCCATGGCCGCTACGGCGACGCCGCTCTGCAGGTAGCCCGACCAAGGGTCGTAGATGCCCACACGCTCGTTCAGGCGGACGAGTCTCCGATCGCCGCCCAGGTACACGCCTACCTGCACCGGGTCGAGGGCGACCTCGACAACGCCCAGTACTGGTACCGCCGCGCCGGCGTGTCCGTCGCCAGCGGCGAACTGGCTGTCGAGCGGCTACAGCTGGCCGCGGCGCTGTTGGGGTAGCGCGGCTCCCGGCTATATCCGTCACGGAGCGGAGACCGTACCTTTTGAGTGTGACACGCATGCAACGCGGCGCGATTGTGGGAGTGGTCGGCATTCTGCTGGCGACCGGAGCAGTTGGCGAGGGCGATGACGACCGCAAGAAGGATGAGCTCTATGCCACGCTAGTCGAGAAGGTCGGCGAGGAACGAGCCAAAGAGATGTTCGAGATGATGCTGAAGCAAGACGCCCACGGTGGACACAGCGGATTCGGCAAGCTGGATGGGTTTGGCAGTCTTGGCGGTGGTCCGTTACCGGCTTTCCGCTACTTGATCTCGATGCAGCAGCTCAACGACTACCTCGCCGTGCTCGGCGACTATGAGGCGCTAAACCCTATTTTCTACCCGATGGTGGATGGCGGCGGCGGCACCTGGAGGATGACAATCAACGACCGTTTCCAGGTCGGCTTCGAGTACGTGGGCTTTGGCCAGAAGGTCCTCGGCCAAGCGGTACACCAGACCGACCCTGAGCTGCCGAACGACACCGTCGACGAGGATGGCGATGGTCTCGACGACTACTACAGTTACGCCGGCTACGGCCAGTGGAGTGGCGCGGCGCTTGCGCAGCTCATGCTGCCGGTCTCAGAGCTCATCACCTTGAAGGCGGGTATCAAGGTGGGCGTGGGCCACGAGGGCATTGGCATTTCAATCAACGAGCGTGAGGTGCTCTCCACCAGCCTCGGGGTCGTCGCGGGTAACTATGCGTGGGACCGATTCATGTTCGTGGGTGGTGGGTATGCTGGAATTCAGCTCAATATTGGCGGGAAGAAGAGCTCCTTCCGGCTCGGCCTCGAGGCCGGCTTCGATGGCCATTGGGGTGTCACTGAATGGATGCCGGCAACCGGCGTACACCATTTGACCGCTGCGCCACCGGAGGACTTCCAGTCGCACAGCATCTGGGTCTGGGTCGGACCGCAGTTTAGCTACTGAGGAGCGGCGGATGCTGCGGGGACGGCGTGCGCCGCACGAGTGGCGACTTCGCGGGCAACGGGTAGATCGGCGTAGGGGCAGATCGACAGGTGTGTGGCAGCCAGTGTGGCGGCCGCTGGCAACAGCTGCCGCCACACCGTTCCACTGCTTTCGCCATCCAGCCGTTAACCCGCGCGCAGGTCGCGCTTCGCCATCGCCACGACGTCGACAGCGAAGGTGCGCGGCTGACCCGTCGGCTCGCTGTGCACCGCGATAGAGGTGATGCTCACTCCCAGCTCCAAGCCAATCAGATGGTTGGGCCGGGACATGGCCGCGTAGCAGCCGCTGTTGTCGGTGCCCATCCCCTACTGGGGCAGACACTATGCGGCGTAGCTGTTACTGGGCTTGAATGTAACGAACACACCCCAGCGCAGGTCGTCCTGCACCTCGCTGCCGTCACGGTGAAGGGATCTGATCAATTCCTAACCCTGCCTCACTCTTGAGAGAGCGACAGGGTCAGAACATGGACGGACTCAGTGACTGTTACTGAAGATTTCCGTTGGTGTCGTATTTGAGGAGGAAGACGTCTCTCACACCCTGTGGGGATTCTTCTGATCTATAATTGCCCGGTCACATACGCATTTCCCGAAGAATCAAGAGCAACACTTCTTCCTACGCCAAATCCGATTTCTTTAAACCATGGAAGAGAGTTGGGACGACGCGGATGATCCTGACGGGCGGGTGGAGACAGACGGTCCATCTTCTTGCGCCGCGGCTTGCGCCGTCATCACCCAACGAGCATTCGAGGATTGCTTGCCGCCCCTTGGAGCGGCAATTCCTCACTCACGCGCGTCGGTCAGACGACGGAGGCGAGCCGAGCCCACCCCCGTCCCGTCCTTCCTACCTCCAGCCGACCTCGTCGAAGATCTTCGTCGCGTCGCTGTTGAGCTCTCCCAGGATCTGAAGCCCCAAGTCGTCGGAGACAAACTCGCCCCACCCAGCGAGGGCGGGGTCGGCGGCAACGTCGGCATGGACTGGGTACTCGTGGTTGGCGGTGGCGTAGAGATACTGAGCCTCGGTTCCTGATAGGAACTCTAGCAAGCGGATTGCGTTCGCCCGATTCGGGGCGTGCGCGGTGACCCCTGCGCCGCTCACGTTCACGTGCGCCCCACGCCCGTCCTGGTTCGGGAAGAACACGCCGACCGCCTCTGCTACGGACCGGTTCTCCGCCGATTCGGACGCCTGGAGCCGACCGACGTAGTAGGTGTTGACGATTGCGACGTCCCCTTCGCCGGCAGCTACTGCTTTGATCTGATCGGTGTCGCCGCCGGTGGGCGTCCTCGCCATGTTGTCCACGATCCCCGCCGCCCACGTGCGTGCCGCAGCCTGGCCATCGTTCGCGATCATTGAGGCCAGCAGCGACTGATTATAGATGTTCGACGACGAACGAATGAGTACGCGCCCGCGCCATTCAGGATCGGTTAGCGCTTCGTAGGTGGAGAGATCCGCCGCGTCGACTCGGTCCTTGTGATACACGATCACCCTGGCGCGACGCGTAAGTCCGTACCAGTAGCCGTCGGAATCTCGCAGGTGAGGCGGGACATTGCGCGCCAGCTGTGGCGACTCTATGGGCTGGAGCAGCCCCAAGTCCTTGGCTCGGACGAGCCTGCCCGCGTCGACGGTGAAGAGGATGTCCGCTGGGGACGCATCCCCCTCACGCTCGAGCCGCGCCATCAACTCGTCGGCCTTTGCCTGCAGTATGTTGACCGATATGCCGGTCTCTTCCTCGAAGAGCCGATATAGCTCATCATCAGTGCTGTAGTGCCGGTGTGAGTAGATATTGACCTCTCCCCCACCCGACGCCGGCGACTCATCGTTGCCAGCACCGAAGGCCGACATACTCGCCACGAGGGCGACCACTGCGCCGATGAGGGTGGCGCGTCCCGCTTGATAGCTCATGTCGGCGGGACATTGTTAATTATGATTAATTATGTCAACTCAGATTAAGTCGTGATGCGCCACGCGAACAGGTAGCGACTGGGTGGGCGCCGGCAGAGAGACGACGAGTCGGGTTACCTTACGTCGATGGACCTGTTCATTACGAGTGAATTCAGGCGCCTCTCATCCCTCCCATAGGTGCCAATAGTGCCTCCTTTTGCCGAAATCTGGCCCATCAGTCCCATGAGAACCATCAATGTCGATAGTTTCATCGACATTTCATCGACAGTAGGTCGCCTTGGCAAGCCCCTAATCTCCATCGACGCACTGAGGAAGGTTCACTTTTTGAGAACCTTCCCTAGCGCCACACGTCCGGGCAGGCCGTCGCCGAGCTCGCAACCCTCGGAGTAATCTGTGCTGTCATGGCCCTCGGCAACGGGTGTGCCGGAGTGCAAAGTTGATTAGCAGCGGTAGCAGCGCGAGAATAGCTCTCGCCTGTGGGTCGCACCCCCCACGTGGTTGGGCGCCCTCTCAAGGGTGCCGGTGGGTCTCCGGGCATCTATCCGTACCTCGCCTCTATCCACTCGAACCCCCAAAACGACCTGGGGACCCAAGGTAGGACCATAAGAAAACTGATAATGAGAGTCCGGGCCTCAATGTGCGGAGCGCAGATTGAGATCGGACAGCAGGAATTCGTGTCTGATCACTACCGAACGGTCGCCAGCAGGATCAGAGGAGAGGCGCTCTTTGCCCCCCTCAGCGTCCCGTGGTGAGACACGAGCGAGGACTGCGTCGAGATTCTGCTGACAGCCGTCCTGGTTGAGATATAGTTACCGACAGACGTTAGATCCCATCAGTTTTGTAGTGATTCGGAGATGATGCATGAGCGACCAGACGGTAACAGCCAGAACTTCCTTCCTCGATAGGTTCCTCAAGACATTTGGTCTGTTTCTGGTCTGTGTGATGGGCCTGTCTGGATGTCCCAAATTGCTGTGTGACATAGGTATTGCAGATCTGTGTGAGACCTACACCGTCACTTATGCCGCTAACGGAGCAGATTCGGGAACGGCTCCAGTTGATGGCGCTGAGTATGAGGAAGGGGACACCGTCACCGTAAAAGCCAACACCGGTGGTCTCAGTCGAAGTGGCTACAGTTTTGCAGGATGGAATACCGCATCTAGCGGCGGCGGCATCTCATACAGCAGCGGTTCTACCTTCGAGATAGAGTTCGCGGACGTTACGCTGTATGCCGAGTGGTCAGAGGACGAAGAGGATGAAGAGGATGAAGAGGACGCGGGCATCACGGTAGATCCGACCAGTGGACTGGTGACTACCGAGTCTGGTGGCAGCGCGACCTTCACGATCGTACTTAATACCCAGCCCACAGCTGACGTCACGATCAACGTTTCCAGCGACAACACCAGTGAAGGGACGGTAAGTCCAAACAGCCTGACGTTCACCTCGGGCAACTGGTCGAGTGTGCAGACAGTGACGGTAACGGGAGTTGACGATCCGATTGCCGACGGCAATCAGAGCTACACCATCGTCACCGCTGCGGCGGTAAGTGGGGATGAAAACTACTCAGGACTGAACGCGGACGATGTCTCTATAACCAACAGCGACAACGATACAGCCGGCATCACGGTGAATCCGACCAGTGGACTGGTGACTACCGAAGCTGGTGGCAACGCGACTTTCACGGTTGTGCTCAATACGCAACCTGTGGCGGACGTCACGATTGGCCTGTCGAGCAGTGATACCGGTGAAGGGACGGTAAGTCCAAACAGTCTGACGTTCACCTCGAGCAACTGGTCGAATGCGCAGACAGTGACGGTGACAGGAGTTGACGATGCGATTGACGACGGCAACCAGAGTTACACCATCGTCACTGCTACGGCTACAAACTACTCAGGGTTAAATGCGTCAGACGTGTCGGTGACCAACAATGACAACGACTACACGGTGACCTATGACGCGAATGGTGCTGCGTCAGGATCTGTTCCGACTGGCCCAACGGCATACCAGCAGGGAGCGACGGTTACCGTACTGAACAACACAGGGAATCTTGCGCGCACTGGGTACTCGTTCTTCGGCTGGAATACCAAGGCAGATGGCAACGGTACCAGCTACGAGGGCAGCGATACCTTCGAGATGGGGGCCGCCAACGTCACGCTCTATGCAAAGTGGAATTATCCTCAAGTGATAGCGGTCATTGGTGGCGGTGATAACTATTTTGCTCTCAAGGACAGTGGAGATCTTTGGGCCTGGGGTAGAAACAATCTTTACCAACTGGGCCTGGACGACAACTCTCAAACGAAGTCGCCTGAAAAACTCTCGGAGTCAGGTTGGGCTTCGATAGCCGCGGGATTCACACATACGCTTGGCATAAAGAAGGACGGCACGTTGTGGGCCTGGGGTGACAATAGGTACGGCCAACTTGGAGATCCAGTCCTTGGGGCGTCAGCATCTACACCTTCACGGATAGGTTCTGACTCGGACTGGGAACAAGTGTCTGCTGGCGGAGGTTGGATAAACACGGGGACGTGGGAATACCAGGCTCATTCGCTTGCGATCAAGAACGGTGGCGAGCTTTGGGCGTGGGGTAGAAACAACGTGTGCCAACTGGGTAATTGCCACGGCGTTAACCAAGACAGTCCGCAGCGGGTAGGGAGCGACAACGACTGGACCCAAGTATCTGCCGGTGGGGTGTTTTCCGTCGCAAGAGATACGGCTAACCGGCTCTGGGCGTGGGGATATAACGAAGAAGGCCAACTCGGCCGGGGAACCAGAATAGGGAGTGGCTATGCGTTGGTGGCTGCGGCTGACTTTTCAGGACCAAAGTTATCGGCAGCACAGGTGACGATACAGAGTCCCGTAGTAGGCTCGGGAAGCGCAGGACAATGCTGCGGCAACCAGGATAAGACAGTTCCTACCGTTCAAGATCGATGGACAGATATGTCTGCACACGGAGAACACGTTATTGCTTTACAGAGTGACGGAAGTATCTGGGGTTGGGGAGGAAATTATAAAGGACGTATCGGTCGGGACACGATAATGGATTATTCCATATTGAGTCCAGATCATATCGAGGCCGACAACAATAATGATGGAGCAACTCGAGATTGGAGGTCAGTTAGCGCGGGTTCATCGTCGGGACACTCTGCCGCTATAAATACCTCTGGAGAGTTATTCATCTGGGGCAAAAGAGACGACGGTAGGCTATGCGAAAATATCACGTGGGGAGGCGGTTTATATAACCGAGGCCACGGTGAGCCGTATGGGCGACAAAGATCACCGGTCGACGCGGAGATCTGGACCTCGGTCTCAGTCGGAGCGAATGGCACGTTGGCTTTGCGTGCAGACGGGACCGTGTGGGCCTGTGGGAAAGATAATTATGGCCAAATCGGTAATGGCGATGCCTCGAGCGATAGTATGTGGCGTCTTACTCAAGTTTCATTTCCGTAATATTTGATTGAGGAGAACATGCGTGCTGGGCTGATTCTGTTTGCGGGCGTGCTGCTGGTGGGGTGTGGCGCCAGCCAGCCGCAAGACCGTCAGTTCTCTCTCCAGGTGCAGGGCGGCTCGCTTGCCGATGGCGGCGACTCGCTCGAGGTTAGCCGCGGCGACCGCGTCACCCTCGCGGTGAGCAGCGACGCGAGCGTCGAGCTGCACCTCCACGGCTACGACATCACCGCCTCCGCCGCACCGGAGAAGCCGGCGTCCATCGCGTTCACCGCCAACGCGACCGGCAGCTTCCCCCTTACCGTCCATCGGCTGTCGGCGCCAGAGCAGGGCAGCAGCCACCCTTCACATGCCGAGACGGTGCCGGCGCCGGAGGGGATGGGCGTCACCATCGCCGTCCATGCCGATGCGGCGGATGGCTTCAACGTCCACATCATGCCAACCGGATTCACCTTTTCGCCCGAGAGGGTCAACGAGGCACACGTAGCCGGCGAGGGACACGCCCACATCTACCTCGACGGCGTCAAGCTAGGCCGCGTGTACGGTCCCTACTATCACCTCACCGGGGTCCCCGCCGGCGAACACGAGGTAAGGGTCACCCTCAACGCGAACTCCCACGAGGGATATGCCCGCGACGGCGAGCAGCTCGCCGCGACCGCGGTGGTGGTCGGCGCAGACGCCGATCGCGCAGATGACCACGCGCATGGCGAGCACGATGAGGAAGAGGCGACCCTGCTCAGGCTGGAGGTGCGCCCCTAGCCGGTAGGCGGGCCCTTACTTCGTAAGCGCTCGTCACCCGGAGGTGACGAGGAGTAGCTTGCCGACCGTGCCGCGACTCGCCAGATCGGTGTGCGCCTGCTTGGCGTCTGCAAGCGCATATTCGCGGTGCACCAGCACATCGAGGCTGCCGGAGTTCACCAGTGTAAAGAGCTCCTCCGCTCTGGCGAGCAGCTCGTCACGCTCCACCACGTAGTCCGCCAGCGTCGGTCTGGTCAGATAGAGGGAGCCCGATTGCGACAGTCGCAGGGGGGAGAAGTCGGTGATGGCGCCGCTGGCATTGCCGTAGCTGACCAGCGTGCCGCGTCGTCGCAGGCTCGCCAGGCTGCCGTCGAGGGTGGCCTGACCCACCGAGTCATAGACCACATCCACCCCCACGCCGTCGGTTAGCGAAGTGACCTCGGCGGCAACGTCCACCTGGTCGTAGCGGATGACGGCGTCGGCGCCTAGCTCGGTGACCATCCGCGCCTTGTCGTCGGTGGAGACGGTGGCGTAGACGACCGCACCGCGTTGCTTGGCCAATTGCACCAGCAGTCGGCCCACCCCGCCGGCCGCGGCGTGCACCAGCGTCCGCTGCCCAGCCACCAACGGGAAGGTATCGGCGACCAGGTAGTGGGCGGTCATGCCCTGCAGCAGTAGCGCAGCCGCCGTCTTGATCTCGACCCCGTCGGGGATCGGGATGAGACGATCAGCCGGCACCAGCGCCTGATCGGCGTAGCTGGCGTTCACCGATACCCAGGCGACGCGGTCTCCCGGTGAGAAGCCGTGCACTTCGGCTCCTACCGCGTCGACGGTGCCGGCGCCCTCCACGCCTGGCGTCATAGGCAGGGTCAGGGGATACAGACCGGTGCGGTGGTAGATGTCGATGAAATTGACCCCCGACGCCGCCACCGCGATGCGGACCTCCCGGGGACCCGGCTGCAGCTCGGGCAGATCTTCGGCCAGTTGTAGCTGCTCGGCGCCGCCGAACTCGGCTACCCGTATCGCCCGCATCAGTCCCAGTCGAGCGCGCCGGCGGTCTGGTACTCGGTGACCCGGGTCTCGAAGAAGTTCTTCTCCTTGTTGAGGTCCATGGTCTGCGCCATCCAGGGGAACGGGTTGGGGGTGCCGTACTCCTTCGGCAGGCCGATCCGCTCCAGGCGCTTGTCGGCGATGTATTCGACGTAGGCGGCGAACTGCACCGCGTTGATGCCGAGCAGCCCCTGAGGGCATGAGTCGAAGGCGTATTCCTGCTCGTACTGCACGCCCTGCCGTACCAGCGCGCTGATCTGCTGGCCGAATTCAGGGGTCCACGCCTCTGGATAGTCGTTGCGGATGGTGTTGATGACGTCGCAGCCGAAGGCCAGGTGGACGCTCTCGTCGCGCATGATGAACTCGAACTGCTCGCCGACCCCCACCATCTTTCCCTGGCGCCGGAGCGCCAGCATCATCGCGAACCCGGCGTAGAAGAAGATCCCCTCCATGATGACGTAGTAGCCGATGAGGTCGTGGAGGAAGCTGCGGATTCCCTCGATGCTGTCGGTAGCAAACGTCGGGTCGAAGATCGACCGGGTAAGCCCGATAACGAACTCGTCCTTCTCGTTGATGCTGGGGACGGTCCGATACATCGTGTAGATCTGTTCGGGGTCCAGGCCCAGGGTGTCGCAGCAGTAGATGAAGGTATCGGTGTGGATCGCCTCCTCGAACGCCTGACGCAACAGGTACTGGCGGCACTCTGGGTTGGTGACGTGGCGGTATACGGCCAGCACGATGTTGTTGGCAGTGAGCGACTCGGCGGTGGAGAAGAAGCCGAGGTTGCGCAGGATCAGCCGCCGCTCGGTCTCGCTGAGCACCGAATCGGACTTCCACTGCTCCACGTCCTTCTGCATGGAGACTTCTTCCGGCACCCAGTTGTTGGACACACCGCTGCGGTAGTATTCGCGTGCCCACTGATACCGCAGCGGCAGAATCTTGTTGGGGTCGGTGGTGCCGTTGTTGATGATGCCGCCGACGGCTCGCTGGCCGGCGGTGTCGGCAGACGCGGCTGTCGGAGCCGCCGGGCGCAGCGTGTGCGCCATTACTGACAGGCCTCGCACGACTCGGGGTCAGTGCAGAACTGTCCGTTCAACTCCGGCTGCGACTGGTAGGCCGGGGCTGGCGTCTCCGGCGCCAGCTCGAAATCGCCGCGGTAGGCCTGCGTCTCTGCGGACCGCGGCTCCGGCGGTGTTGGCGTTGGCGCCGGATGGGGGCTCAGCGGTCGCTGATCGGCCGCGATCGAAGAGATCCTTTCGGCGATGGCGGCGACTGCGTCGGTCCCCGCGGCGGTGGCCGCGGCCTCCGCCGCGACCGCGTCGGCACCCGCAGCGACGTCGACGCTGACTGCGGCCGGCTCGGCGGTTGCGCTGGTACGGTTCTGGGTTAGCCCATAGCTGCTACTGAGCGTGGCCTTCTCGACCTGCGAGGCGGCCAGCGTGCGCAAGTAGTAGGTGGTCTTGAGCCCCATCTTCCACGCCTGCACGTAGATGTCGCTGAGCAGACGGCCGCTGGTGCCCTGCATGAAGATGTTCAGCGACTGGCTCTGGTCGATCCACTTGCCCCGCGCCGCAGCAAGCTGCAGATAGCGATGAGGGTCGATCTCGAATGCCACCTTGTACTTGCGTTTGAGACGGTCGCTGAGCAGCGTCATGTTCTGCACGCTGCCATCGCGGTACTTCAGCTCGTCGGCGATCTCCTCGTTCCACAGCCCTGCGCTGCGTAGGTCGGCGATAAGGTAGGGATTGGTGACGGTGAACTCGCCGCTGATATTCGACTTGACGTAGATGTTCTTGTAGAGCGGCTCGAAGCTGGGGAAGCAGCCGGCGATCGTCGAGATGGTTGCCGTGGGCGCAATTGCCATGGTGTTGGAGTTGCGCATGCCGTGCTCGGCCACGTGTTGGCGCAGCGGCCCCCAGTCGAGCGCAGCGCTGCGGTCCACCTCCACCGGTGAGCCACGCTCGGCTTCCAGGAGCGCGATGGTGTCCTGGGGAAGCAGCCCGCGCTGCCACTTAGAGCCGGCGTACGACTCGTAGGGTCCGCGCTCCGCCGCCAGGCGCGACGACGAGAGGATGGCGTGGTAGGCGACGAACTCCATCAGGTTGTCGTTGAGGGTGAGGGCGGCATCGTCCTCGAACGCCAGGTCCAGCATGAACAACGCGTCCTGCAGTCCGATCATCCCGAGACCGACAGGGCGGTGGCGCAGGTTGGAGCGTCGCGCCTCTTCGGTCGGGTAGAAGTTGATGTCGACCACGTTGTCGAGCATCCGCATTGCCACCTCGACCGTTTCGGCCAGCTTGTCGTAGGACACCTCGACGTCGGCGATGTGTTCTGCAATGTTGACCGATCCCAGATTGCACACCGCCGTCTCCTCGGCGGAGGTATTCAGTGTGATCTCGGTGCACAGGTTGGAGCTGTGAACCACGCCGTCGTGGTCCTGCGGGGAGCGGATGTTGCACGGATCCTTGAATGTCACCCACGGGTGGCCGGTCTCGAACAGCATGTTCAGCATCTTCCGCCACAGCTTGAGCGCCGGCATACGCTTGTAGCGGGCGAGCTGTCCCTGATCCGCCAGCTGCTCGTAGTGGGCGTAGCGCTCCTCGAACGCTCGGCCGTAGAGATGATGGAGGTCGCTGCACTCGTCCGGCGAGAGCAGCGTCCAGTCCTCGTCGGCAAGCACCCGCTTCATGAACAGATCCGGTATCCAGTTGGCGGTGTTCATGTCGTGGGTGCGGCGGCGTTCGTCGCCGGTGTTGCGACGCAGGTCGAGGAAGTCCTCGATGTCGAGGTGCCAGGTCTCCAGGTACGCACACGTGGCGCCGCGCCGCTTGCCGCTGCGGTTGATGGCCAGCGTTACGTCGTTGGCGATCTTGAGAAAGGGAATGACTCCCTGCGAGTCGACACCGGTGCTGTTGATGGCGCTGCCGGTGCCGCGAATGTTGGTCCAGTCGTTACCGAGCCCACCCGACCACTTCGACAGCTGAGCGTTGTCGGACAGGCTCTTGAAGATGTGACCGAGATCGTCCTCGACGGTGGTGAGGTAGCAGGAGCTCAGCTGCGGATGGGTGGTGCCGGCGTGGAAGAGGGTGGGGGTGGACGGTACGAAGCGCAGCGTCGAGACGATGCCGTAGAACTCGATTGCGCGCGCCTCGCGGTCCGTTTCGCCGATGGCCAGTCCCATGGCGACGCGCATCCAGAACGCCTGCGGGGTCTCGATAATGGCGTTGTCGGTGCGGGCGAAGTACCGCTCGTAGAGCGTCTGCACGCCCATGTAGCGGAAAAGATCGTCCCGCTCGATGGCCAATTCCGCGGCCAGACGCTGTCCGTCGAACTCCAGCAGCTGCGGGTCGAACAAGCCCGCATCGACACCACGCTGCAGCCCGAAAAGGAACGCCTCGCGATAGCTGGAGGCCAGGTCGTCGTCGGCCACCGACGACCCGATCACCTCCTTGTAGATGCGTTGGAGGAACAGGCGCGATGCGACGTGGCTGTACGCTGGGTCCTTCTCGATGAAGGACGCGCAGGCCATCAGCATCGCCTTCTCGATCTCTTCCGTAGAGATGCCGTCGTAGATGTTGCGAATGGTCTCGCCGGAGATGAGGTCGGCGACAACGCCGGCGCCGGCCTCGGCTTCGGTAGCGGTAAGACCCTCCGCGGCGCGGGCGATGCTGTCGTTGAGCTTAGTGACGTCGAACAGGACCTTGCGGCCATCCCTTTTCTCGACGGTGAGCTTGCCGAGCAACGACTGGCGCGCGACCTGGTCCTTGCGCTCCTCGCGCGCCTTCTGGTGGTCTGCCCGGTAGAGGATGTAGGCCTTGGCTATCTCGTAGAGCCCATGCTTGACGAGGTGCTTCTCGACGATGTCCTGGATGTTCTCGACGTTGGGGTGCAGCTCTACGAAGCGGCTCTGGACCTCCGCGACGACGTCCTCTACGACCGAGTCGAGGTGGGTGGCCTCGAGGGCATCACGCTCCGCCGCCGGCGCGGTGGCGCGAATCGCCTTGCTGATGACCTTGCGGATGCGTACGCGGTCGAAGTCGACCACATCCCCAGTACGCTTGATGACCATTACGCTCGACACAGTCCCCTCCCAGTTCTCCTACCGTTATTCCGTGCAGTTCCCTCTCGGTCGCAGCACGCGCAACCGACCGGCCCGGCTGGGCAGCGCGCTGGTCGGTCTACGAATCCTCCGCGTCGCCGCCGGTGCTGGGCGCGTTCTGCCACAGCTGTCCTTGACCCATCAGCTGAACCTCCTCCTCGAAGCTGAGGCGGATATCGGGCTGGTACTCCCCGCTGTCGTACGCCCGCAGGATGTCCAGCTCGATGAGCTGGATGAGGCGTTGCGTCATGGAGGTCCCGCGCAGCGCGCACAGTGCATGGAACTGCTCGCGAAGCCGTTTCGGTACCTGGCGGAGGTTGATGGAGCCGAAGCCACCGGCCGTCTTGGCCGCTCCGCGTCTCCCAGAGGCCATAGGACTATAACTGTATCATTCGTCTCAATTGTCTGTCACGTGGCAGTTGATACAGCAGTGGTCGCGAGTGCGGCACCCTCTCGAGCAGCCCCTCGTCGTGGAGCTGGTCGATGACCCTGGCGGCACGGGCGCGCGTCGTTGCGGGCGCTACGCCGCGGCACACCCGCCACAGCTCTCCCGCAGTGGCGGCGGCGCCGGATTCGACCAGTGCCCGTACGATGGCGCCGCGGAGCTGGCGCGCCGAGCCGGCGAACCGGCTCTGGCGCCGGTAATCGGCGCTGGCGAGATTGGGGTTGGCCGCCGCGCCGCGGCGTCGCGCCGCCCTGCCGAGAGCGGCGCCGTAGTCCATCAGCGCGTAGTACCAGTTGCGCGGATCGTCGCGATCGAGGGCTCGCTCCAGCAGCGGCACCAGGAGGGCGTCGCGGATCGGCTGATCCTCGGCGGCCGCTGGCAGCAGCGACCGCGCCGTGAGCTCGGCGAGGCAGGCGCGGCGGATGTTGGTTTCGACGAATACCACCGGCACGCCGAACGCAAAGGCCAGCACGGCGCCGCTGGTGGCGGGACCAACACCGGGCAGCCGAAGCAGGTCGTCGCGGTCGCGGGGAATCCGGCCACCGTGATCGCGTTCGACCAAGTCCGCAGCGCGCTGCAACGCAACCGCGCGCCGGTTGTAGCCAAGGCCGCTCCACGAGCTCAGCACCTCGGCCAGCGGCGCCGCGGCGAGCCGTGCGGTGGTGGGGAATGCGTCGAGGAAGGGCTGGTAGTGGTGGAGCACCCGCTCCACCTGGGTCTGCTGCAGCATCAGCTCGGAAACCAGGATCGCGTAGGGGTCGGTCGTGCGCCGCCAGGGGAGGTCGCGGCGCTCGGTTTGGTAGTGGGCGTACACGGTGCGGCGGAAGGCACCTGCGACACGAGCCAGATCGGCATCGCGGCGGTCGATGCCGGCACTGGCGCCGCGGCTCATCTGTCTGGATTCGGCGCGAGCAGCACCTTGCCGATATTGCGGCGCGCGTGGAGGCGGGCGTGTGCGTCTGCCGCCTGCGCTAGGGGAAACACCTTGTCGATATGGGGAGCCAGCGCCCCTTCTGCAGTCCAGCGAACCAGGGTGTCGAACCAGCCGCGTACCCGACTGACCGCGTGCCACAGCTCACCCAGGTGGATCCCCATGACCGCGCGGTTGTCTCTGGCCAGTCGCAGCGCCGAGAAGCTGGTAGTCGCGAAACGCAGGTTGGCCAGGAGCGCCGCCATGGGCCGGGGCGTGGCGGCGGGCACGGCGGCGGCGTTGCCGCAGATAACCAGGCGTCCGCCCGGCGCCAGCATGGCGTAGCTCTCCTGACACGCCGCCGCCCCGCGCGGCTCGAGTACCACATCCACTCCTTCGTCGTTGGTAATGGTGGCCACCGCCGTGGCCAGGCTGGCGTCCCGGTAGTCGATGACATGCCGTACGCCGCTGTCGATGAGATGTTGATGCTTGTTGCTCGAGGCCGCGGCCAGCACGGTCGCGCCGAGGTGGCGGCACACCTGCACGGCCGCCATGCCCAGTCCACCGCCGGCACCGATCACCAGCACCCGGGACTCCGGGCGAACCGACCCCATTACCACCAATCCCTGATAGGCGGTGAGGTACGCCACCGGGAGCGCCGCGGCCGCTTGCAGCGACACCGCGTCCGGCAGGGCCATCACCTGCTCGGCGGGCAGCGTGACGGCGTCGCTGTACCCGCCAAAGCGGGTAAAGGCGACCACCCGTGTGCCCGGCGTCAGCTGTGGGTCGGCCGATGCGGCTACCCGGCCGCTGACCTCGAAGCCCGGAACGAAGGGGAACCGTGGCGCGCTCTGATAGGTGCCGACCCGCGCGGCGAGATCGGCGAAGTTGACGCCCGCGTAGGCAACATCGATGCGAACGTGGCGGTCTGCCAGATCGGCATCGGCAGATGGCGGCGCCGCCTGCTCGTCCCGCGCCTCCAGCACGCCCGGGGGTCCCGCGCGGGTCGCCCACACCTGCACGGCGGCAGCCTATGACGCTCGTCTGGTGGCAGCAACGGAGCCGCCGCCGGGCGTGGCGCGGCCGTGGCTAGCCGACGAGGCTGGCGTCGATCTCGGCCAGGACCGGGGCGGCGACCGACCTACCACCTGCGCTGCGGGCGAGCTGCTCCGGGCTGCGGGCGCCGAGGACAACCGCGCCCCCCACGTCGACAGCCGACAAGGCCCAGGCAAGCGCCAGCTCTTCTAGCGTGTGACCGGCGGCCTCGGCCAGCCTCCGCAGCGCGCGGCGGAGTGGTGCCTGTCGCTCGATGGCGGCGGAGGAAAAGTCGGGATGGTGGGCGCGCCAGTCGTCACCGGGGAGCCGCGCCACACGATCGTGGCCAAAGCCGGTGCACAGTCGGCCGGACGCCAGCGGGCTATAGCCGAGCAGGCACACGCCGTGGCTGTTTGCCTGATCGATCAGCTGCGGCGGGGGCTGATCGATCAGGTTACAGGGGAGCTGCAGCGACGCAGGGGAACGGCCCACGGAGGCGAGCCGTGCCAGCTCCTCCACCGAGAGATTGCACACGCCGCCGCAGCGCACCTTGCCCTGCTCCACCAGGCGCCCGATCGACTCCCAGCCGCCCTCCAGATCGCAGTCGGGACCGGGCCAGTGGATCTGGTAGAGGTCGATATAGTCGGTGCTCAGCCGCCGCAGGCTGGCCTCGACCTCCTCGAAGACGCTGGCAGCCGTCAACCGCGGGTAGGGCCTACGGCTCCCGCCTTTCCAGAGGAAGCCGCACTTCGTGGCGATAGCCACCTGCGACCTACGTCCGTGCAGCGCGCGGCCCACCAGCTCCTCGGCATGGCCAACACCGTAGACCGGTGCGGTGTCGATCCAGTCGATCCCGAGGTCGAGCGCGGCATCGATGGTGCGCAGCGACTGTGCGTCGTCTTGACGACCCCACGAGTACCTCCAGCGCTGCCCGCCCATAGCCCAGGTACCGAGGCCGATGCGGGACAACGGTCGCTCCAGACCACGTAGCCGTAGGCCGGCAGTCGCGGTAGCGGCGGCGGAGACCGGGCTGTCCCGGTGGCCGCCGGCTGCGCTCACCGGTGCGCCTGGGTAGCAGTCGCCGGGGCGTCGGCTGCCGGAGTGGCGCCCGCCCGGACGGCGGCATCGACGCGCTCGCGCAGCGACGAATGGCGGGCACGGTCGTCGCCGCGCCGCGTTGCCATGTCGATGGCCATCTCGCTGCCGACGATGACCAGCAACTGGCGGGCACGCGTGACGGCGGTGTAGAGCAGATTGCGCCGCAACATGACGTAGTGCTGCGTATGCAGTGGCATCACCACGGCCGGGAACTCGCTCCCCTGCGAGCGGTGGATGGTGATGGCGTAGCCGAGCGCGAGGTTGTCAATATCGGCGGCCGCGTAGGTAACCGCGCGGCCACCGTAGTCGACCACCAGGGTGGTGGATTCGGCGTCGGCATCCGCCACTTGGCCAACGTCGCCGTTGAACACCTCGAGCTGGTAGTCGTTGCGGGTCTGGATAACGCGGTCGCCGACGCCGATCTCTATGCCGTGCGCACGCACAGCCGGGCCGCGGACCGAGGTGCCGGCGAGGCGTTGGCGGATCGCGGTGTTGAGCTCGCGGGTGCCGAGCGGGCCGCGATGCATCGGCGTGAGGACCTGGATGTCTCGCTCGGCGCGCATGCCGAATCGCTGCGGGATGCGCTCGGTGACCAGCGCCAGGACGGTTCGAGCGACCTGTTGTGGCTCGGTACGGAGGATGACGTAGAAGTCGGGATGTGCGTCGTCGTCGGAGGTGACTCCGGGAGCGGCGGCGCCGTCCTCGGCGCCGCGCCGCGGGGAGACGTATGCGGCAGCCCGGAAGCGTCCGG
>CAJWOB010000012.1 GCA_913043885.1 uncultured Spirochaetaceae bacterium
GAGCGCGAACGTGGGCAGCCGGCGCTTCCTGTCGTCCTTCTCGGCCTGGTCGTCGGCGTCCTGGTTCCACGGAATGTCGCCGTACCCCGGCGGGCCCTCCCCGTCCGCGATCATGCGCTGCAGCAGGTTCTCGGCCCCGGCCTTGGTCAGCGGCTCGACCTCGGCCGGCAGGCCCTTCTCCGGGTCCTCCTCGTTGAAGGGCTCGATCTCGAACACGTGCGTGAAGTAGTCCTCCAGATCGATCATGGTGTCGAGCAAAGTCACCGCCGGAGTGTCCATGAGCACGATCCAGAGGGTGTTCTGACTCGTCGCGTGGAGCAAGGACATGAACCTCTTGCACAGATCGACCCCTTGATGAGTTCGCCAGTAGCTCTTGACGGCGTTCTCGACGATGACGATTTGACGCTTGCCTCTCTTGCGTCGCTCTCGCAACGCCTGGGTCAACGCCTCGAACGAAAGCACGGGCGCCTCGAAGAGGACGCTGAAGGCGCGGCACAGATCCTCCTCGCTGCTGACATCTTCGGGGAGGCTGATCGTCTCGATCGGGGTCTGTTGAAAAGCCGTGCTCAGATCGTAGACCTTGATCGGGACGATGTTGTGGATGAACGTGCGCTTGCCGATGCCTCGCTCACCCGTGATGAGCAAAGTGTTGCGCTCGCCATTGCCCCATCCAGAGATCGCCCTGAGGCACTCCTCTTCGAGCTGTGGTCGGTCCACGTAGAACTCCGGGAGGTCGAGCGGCACGGGGTTGAAGAGGCGCCTGTACACGGCTGGTAGTGGGCGTCCGCCTGCGTCACGTGAGAGCTTGTCCGGATCGCGTAGACGTTCGCGGATCTGATGGCGTCTACCGGTAAGGAGCTGGAGAGCACGCTGGCACGTCTGGCGGCAATGTCGCGCGCCGTCGGCATCCATCTGGTGCTGGCCACCCAGCGACCGTCGATCGAGGTGATAACCGGTCTCATCAAGGCCAACATCCCCTCCCGAATCGCCTTTATGGTCGCCGGCAAGTTCGATTCGCGCATCATCATCGACACGGTCGGGGCGGAGAAGCTGCTCGGCAAGGGAGACATGCTGTTCGCGCCAGCCTGGGATGCCAACCCGGAGCGCATTCAGGGCGCATTCCTATCGGAGCGCGAGGTCGAGCGGGTGGTGGACCACGTCCGCGCCCTGGGCGAGCCGGACTATGTGGACGAGGAGCTGCTGTTCGACGAGGACGCCGAGACCGCCATCGCTCTTGGCGATGGCGACCCGCTTATGGAACAGGCTCTCGATGTGGTGGTCGGGGCCGGCAAGGCCTCAGCCTCCTACCTGCAGCGCAAGCTCAAGATCGGCTACAACCGGGCGGCGCGCCTGGTGGAAGAGATGGAGGAGCGGGGCATCGTCGGCCCTGCCAACGGCAGCAAGCCGCGCGAGCTCATCCACATCCCTTCGCGCGAGCCCGCTACCGCGGCAGAGCACCCCTAGCCGCGCCTGGCTACGCGAAAGCGGCCGCTACGCCGACTTCGCGGCCTCCACGCCGACCAGCTCGTCTTCATCGACCGCCCGGCGTCGCAACAGACTCCTCCGCCCGACATTAGGCTCGTTGCGTCCAGCCAGCCCCTCGGTGCCGAACGCGGCCTCGATTCGTCCGGCGACGCGTGGCGCACTGCTGACCGCGGCCGTGGGCACACCGAACCGACGGATCAACTCCCAGCGACTGCGCAAGCCCAGCTTGCGGTAGACGTGACTCTTGACGGTGGCCACTGAGATGAACAGCTCGTCGCCGATGCGGCGGTTGCTCAGTCCGGCGCAGGCCAGCTCCACCACCCGCCTCTCCTGCGCGGTAAGGCACTCCGCCCCGCGCCAGCGGTCGCCGTCGGCGCGAGGTCGGTCGGCGTCTGCGGTGCGGCGACGGTCGGGCTGCGCAGCTCGTAGCAGGAGGAGCGCCGAGCCAGCGGCGACGATGGTGTAGGCGCCCGCGATCAGCGCGCCGGCGAGGGCCCACCCGGGTCGACCGGCGCTGCGGAGTACAAACGCCAACCACGCCAACGTCACCACCACGACATTGCCGGCCAGCAGCAAGCGGCGATCGGAGTCGAGCCTTACTACCCGCTCCACGGCGCTGCCGGCGGTCCGGCGGACTGATTTCACTATGCGACTAACAAACACAGGTTCCTCAACTCTCTGGTGCGCCAGCGACGGGCAGGCAGGCCGCGACAACAAAGGTGCAGCTTGCCCACGGCGCCGCCGACACGGATGGCGATAGCGAACTGTGAGGTGTGGCCCGACTCCTATGCGGAGTGCGGGCGAGCGTATCGGTCGCTCAGCTGAGCGGGGGGACCACCTCAGAACGCACCGTCGGCACGTCGTGCCGTAGCGAAATGCCGGACGTGACCGGCCCCTGAGTGACGTGTGTGATCTGCATAGTCACTGTGCGCTCCTTCTGGGTAGAGTAAGCGTGGAGCGTAACAGTAGCGTGGCGATCGCCGCAGCCGGGCCGCGCTACTGACGCGCGTTCTCGCGGTTCCAGGCGGTGATGAGTGCACCCGCTTCGCGGTGCTCGATGCCCAGGTGGGCGAGCATCTCCTCGTAGCCGACACGGCCGAACACCTGCTTCAGCGCGCCTCCGTAGGTGCGCCGCTGCCGTTCCGTTATCGCCCGTCGCGCTAGCCGAGCGGCCAACTTGTCGCCCGCTCCTGGCGCATCCAGCGACGCCCACTGGTCGCGCTGGGCGCGGACCTCCACCCACTCCCACACCAGGTCGTCCTGAACTGCGGCGTCAGCTCCCGCGTCATGGGCGGCCGCCAGCACCCGGCCAATCTCGGCGCGCTCCGCGTCGCTCGGCGCGACCGCCGCGGCGGCGACCACCGTATCTAGCGCACGGGCGGCGCTCCGCGTCGCTGCTGCCAGGCGCACGCCGAGAGATGCCCCGACGGCAACCAGGAGGAGCACACCGACGGTGATCGGATCCATCAATCAGCCGGCGGGTCTAGCGTCGCGGTACCATTCGATGGTCCGCGCCAGTCCGGTGGCGAGCTCCGTAGGCCGCAGGCCGAGCTCGGTCTCCGTCCGAGATGCATCGATCACAAAAGGGGACTCAAACTCGTAGAGCATCGCCACCATCTCGCGGGCGTCCGACACGAACCACCCACCAATGGGCAGCATGCCACGTCCCAGCAGTCTGATGCCTGTTGATGAAGGCAGGCCGGCAGCCTCCAGCAGCTGTCGCAGCTGCCCCTCCAGTGCCGCCACATCGAGGGGAGGCGAGGAGGGCACCATCCAGGTGCTTTCTGGCGAAATGTCCGCCACCGCGGCCATCGTTCGGCAGAAGTCGTGGAGGTAGGTGTAGCTGTGCGGGACATCGCGACGGCCGTAGTAGGACGCGGCCTTGCCGTCGACCAAGGCTTGAAAGAAGCGCTCACCCAGCACGGAGGCACGTACCAGGTGCACGGCAACCTCCGCGCCGCGGCGGCTGACAAGGCGGACCACGCAACCTCGCTCGACCAGCGCCCCGGCGGTCCCGCGCCCCAATGGGCCGCCTCCTACCACCACGTGAGTCTTCATGCCAAGCTTCGTGTTTGTGCCACTTCCATGTTCATGTGGCTTCGCGCTACGTAATGTTCGGGCACCGGTGCGTAGAGCGTACCGCGCTAGGTCCGTGCGCGTATTCCGGACTGTCAGCGCAGTGATTTCGCACGGTTGCCGACCGGTGAGCTAGCCTCCCAGTGCTTCCTGCAGCACACTGGTCAATAGCCGATAGCCCAACAAGGAAAGCCCCTCGTCAGTCTCGAACCGTCGGCCGGCGAATAGCGTCCCAAGGTCGAACCACGCAACGGTCCTCCCGCGCTCGCCCCGTCGGTAGCGATCGCTGAGTAGGGCAGCCAGCTCGCTAGCGCCGGTCGAGCTCGTTGGAACGACACTCAACAGAATCACTCTGGACTCCGGGAACCGCAGTCGTGCGATCTTGGTCGCCTCCGCGATCCCGTCAGCCACCGACTTGGGGCTTCTGATTCTGAGGTCCGCCTCGCCGATATGGAGCACGATGAACCTGGGCGAGACCGGCAAAGCCTCGTCCCGCAGCCGCCACAGCAGATTGGCCACGGTTTCACCATCAGAGCCGACAAACATCGAGTTCTGGAACTGTCGAGCGAGCGGCGCAGGCCAGCGCGTGATCACCGCATCACCAAGGAAGACGGTGTCCGCTCCGCCATAGCGGTGACGGACCGTGCGATTCTCAGGAACAGGAATCGGGCGCGTTGCGGGAGAACGGCTCGTCACCAAGTACTGCTCCAGGTCGAACGTGTCCGTTTCGTCTACCACCATCACCTGCCGGAGGCCCGCTGAGTTGGGCTCGTCGATTGGCAGGAGCCGTAGCCAAAGCAGATCGTCGGGCGTGACACTTGCGAAATCCGTTGCGCGGCGGCGTCTGAACACGTAGTCCATAACCGCGATTGGTCCGACCCCGGCGGGGACCTCCACCTCCACTTGAGCGACTGCCAGGGCGTCGTCGTAGAGAAGCTCGGCCGGGTCGGGGGCTGTCGATGTCGCTACGACTCGAGCCAAGACTTCCAGATGGCTCGCTGCGCCAACCGTTCCGTGAGTTGAGCGGAATACGCCGTGGACATCGACCGTCTCGCGCTGGAGGTTGCCAGGGTCACTCGAAGTAAGGGACTGCTCCGGGAGCTGAGCGTAGCGCCATGTGTCCTGGGTCAGCGCGTAGGCGCTGAATACTAGAACGAGCACGCGAGGCTGCGGTGCGACATATCCGAACCAGCGGGCGTAGTTTGTCGGCGTGTTAGGACCCCCTGCGCCTTGTCCGGTGAACGGCACTAGTAAGCCAAGCTCGCGAGACATATAGTTTGGGAAGCCTGAGCCCGACGGGTAGCTGGCGAGGGTATTGAGTTGGCTGTCTCCAAGCAGGAGTATCGGGTCGATCCCAGTGGGTGGGGCTTGTGCGCTCCGATCCACGATTCTCTTCACAACCATGTTGTCCGGCATCGACAGGAAGGCCGCTTGATGTTCGCGACGCAGACTTCCAGGCGTCTGGACGAGAACGTGGATCTCCTCGAAGCGCCGCCCCTCAGGCTCAGGATCGAGCCAGCCCTCGCAGCGCAACCGGTCTCCCAGGAGTTCTGCGGCCATCTCCATTCCCAATGGAGCCCAGTGATGGTCCCAGTGCTGCATCGCGCCAGGCTCGCCGCTGTCGACGAAGCGGTCGCGGAGGTAGATGACTTCGACACCCTCCTCGAGCAGCCGAATCAATCCCGCCGTGTACTGCGGCCACAGCTCGGCGTCCGGGCCCACCTCCGAGAGTAATCGGTGCCCGTAGAGCATGACGTGCTGGGGCACTGGTAGAACGATGAGCTGGACGCCGCGCTTGGTCAGGGAGTTGTGGAAATCCAGGAGGACGTCGAACGCAGAAGGGGTCCCTCGAAACATCGTCTCCGCTCTGAGAGCGGCGACGTCTCGTTTGCGCAGCACGTATCCCGATGGGTTGCTCCCGTTCTCTTTTACCTGTGTGTCGATCTGGGCATGCAGCTCGGACAGATCGGCCGGTGTTCGCGAGAGACGTTGGCGCTGCTGATGGAGCAGATGCGCCATCCATTCTCTGTGGCTTTCGTACGCGCAGTCAGAGTCGAACTGCGGTGGTTCCGCGCCCAACGTCTGCCCTTGACCGTAGCAGGCAGCCAGCCACAACCCGACGGCTACCGAGACCCTCTCGAACCGTCGCCATCGCCCCCCGCGACAGCGTCGAATGGTGGTGGAGGGCCTCCTCGCACCAGCTCGTCGCTGCCTTCGGCCGCGCGCCGCGCCCAGGTTGTCGCACAGGGCATGTTTCGACCGCCCCGTCGTGGCCACAGCATCCAGGACCTTTCTATGAATCTTCTTTGTTCATCGAGGTGCCGTGAGGGGCGCTATCGCGCTCAGGCCAGTCTTGGGCCCACGTCCAGCGGAGCGCGGCTAAAGGCTGACTGTCGCTTGCAGCTACAAGACGCTGCCCTCGAGCCGAGCTAGTAGTTCGGTGTTCCGTATCATCTGATCGGCGGCAACCTCGACAGGGTAACCGATCGCTCCTCCCGAACTCAGCTCGACGGTCAGGGCAGGGGTGATTCTACCGAGCCCCGTCACGCGCAGCCGGTAGGAGACATCGACGGAGAGTGTCGCGGCCGGGGCGGGGCTTAGGAGACCAAGAACGAGAACCGCGGCGTCCGTAGTGAGACCTCTCAGCAGTGTTCGATCGGCGAATGCCCAACTCCAAGTCGAGGAGCGTTGGCGGGGCATCATAGGCCGCTGTCGACAAGCGAAACCCTCGGGCGGGACTGACCTTCAGCGCACCTGCGGCCTCCCAGCTGAGCACGTCTTCGTCGATGTCCCAGTCAGCTCCAGCGACGAATGACACGATGCGACCCTCGAACTCGGCGGCGACGACGCCGCCGAGAGATGACGTCGGGGCCAGGAGATTGCTCGCTACAGAGGCGATCAGGGAGAAGGGCGGCGCCCTGACGCGGGCGCTCGAACCTGCTCCCCGCGATGGTCGCGTTGGGAGGCGGAGTGTCGGCGATTACGGCGTAGTCCCCCCCCCCCCCCGCGGCCCGTACACACCCGCCCCGATGTGGCTGCCTTCTGGGAGTAGAGTGGCAATGTCGGGGCGCTCGTCAAAAAGCGGCGCTACCAGGTTGAACGTCGTCGCGTTGGGATCAATCACCCGCAGGAACAGGCCGCTGGCCAGGCGGCGGATCTCCGCCGACACCTTCGGTGGGCGGACAACGAATGGCGAAGTGTCGATAGCTTCGCTCGCCGCATGGGGTGCCTCGCTTTCGATGAAGGCTGCGAAGTTCTTGAGCTCGACCCAACCACCGATAGGGAACGTCGGAACGGTAGCAACCGTCGACTGCGGTACGAGGTCCAGCCGCACCAGCGAGTTCACGCGGTTGCTAAAGCCATGTCCCAGTGTCTCCATATCGAGGCTATACGTCGCGGTCGCAGACGCAGACACAGAGAGCTCCGCAGAGTATTCGATTCGCGCCTCAGTTTGGTGCGGTCGTGGGGCAATCAGGAGGGATGCGGTGATCAGTACGCGACCGAGCGTGTCGATGGATCTGCGACTATTCGCCACGCTCGCGGGTGCACCGCTACCCGGATGGACCGGATCTGTGTTGGAGAAGTCGTGGAGCGATGACGTCACGAGGTTTGGAGAGCGCTGTCGCGTGCAGTCTGGAGGGCAGCTAGCGGCACTCTGATGACCGTTGCGTTCATAGCCGTGTTGAGCCGACCTCAACCCAGCCAAGAGTGCTACCGGAAAGGACAACGGCTGAGGCGGAACCGCGTGAGCTTTGACGCTCCGACACAGGCCACGAATGATCCCTCCCTATACGGTGTATCAGGGCTCGGGCCGCGTGAGGCATGTCCGCGTGCGATCCTCAATTACGCTAAGTGCTAGCAATTCCCCGCGCTGCGCGGTATCTCACCCAGGGTTGGGCCCACAAGGACTTGAACCTTGGACACGCGGATTATGAGTCCGCTGCTCTAACCAACTGAGCTATAGGCCCCAGAGCGCGGCGGCGCGCCCTGGGCGTGAGGGTGGCGGCCGAGCGGAACCAGTGTCAACGTGGGCGGTGGACCTGCTACGCCACCGGGGGCTGGCCTGGCAGCGGTGCCTCGAACGTCCGTAGCGCGCGCAGTCGTTCGACCAGCGGCGGATGCGAGTAGTGGTAGGCGCTGTACCACGGATGCGGGGCGGTGTCGCTGAGGTTGTCGCGCGCCAGCTGTAGCAGCGCGCCGGTCATCTCCTCGTGGCCGGCCATGGCGGCGGCGGCGAATCGGTCGGCGTCGAACTCCTGGCGGCGCGACCAACCCGACAGCAGCGGGTTGAACACGAACAACAGCGCGGGGAGCGCCAGCTGGACCACCACCAGCAACGCGGCGGTGCCATCGCCGCTGGAGGCGAAGCCCAACGCCTGGTAGAGCGGGTCGAAGTGCAACAGGCGTCCGAGCACCCAGAACGCCACCAACAGGAGCAGCAGCGATACGCCCAGCCGCTTGCTGACGTGGCGCCGCTTCTGATGCCCTATTTCGTGGGCAAGCACCGCCGCCAGCTGACCCTCGTCGAGTTGCTCGACAAGGGTGTCGAACAGCACCACGCGCTTGGCGCGCCCGAGTCCGGCGAAGTAGGCGTTACTGTGGCGCGAGCGCCGGCTGCCGTCCATCACCTGCAGATCGCGTACGCGGAAGTCTAGCCGGGTAGCCAGCGTCTCGAGGCGCTCGCGCAGGCTCGACGGCGGCAGGGGGGTGAACTTGTTGAAGATCGGAGCGATCAGCGTGGGATACACCGCGCTCACCATCAGCTGAAACGCGCCAACCAGGGCGAACGCGTACAGCCACCACAGCTCTCCGCCGCGATCGACCAGCACGAACACGGCCAGCAGTAGCGGGACGCCCAGCACGATGCCCAGCGCCGTCCCTTTGATCAGATCGGCCAGCAGTGTCCGCCACGTCATGGTGTTGAATCCGAATCTGCGCTCGATGCCGAACACGCGGTACAGCCCAAACGGCAGCCCGATGAGCGTGGACGCCGTCGACAGCGCGCCGATGAACAACAGGCCGTGCAGGTAGGGCGACAGCCCCAGACCGTGAAGAAGATCGTGCAGCCAGCCGAGTCCGCCGCTGACCACCAGCGCGACGGTGACGGCCACCCGGGTCCAACGAGAGGGGAGGCCTACCAGCCCACGGGCGCGCTGGTAGGTCCGCATGCGGGCGTGGGTTGCTCCGTCGAGGCGGTCACCGAGCTCATCCGGTGGGCGACTCCTGCCGTGGCCGAGGTTGAGCACGTCGAGGACGGTCTCCCATACGTGATTGGCGAGGAATAACAGCAACCAGAGCGCAAGTAGGAGCGATGCTGAGGCCATTGACAGGTTGTCGCCGCCAGACCGGCACCCTACAGTCGGCGGCGACCCACTGCTGCCCGGTCCGCGGAGTCCTAACTAGACGTGGAACTTCACGCATGCGCAAGCTGATCGGTCGTCTCTTCGGCTTCCACGCGGAGCTCGCCGAGCTACAGGAGCAGATTCGGGAGCTGCAGTGGGACCGGCCACTCGGCATGCTGACCCGCGGCGCCTTCATCCAGCACTGCGCCGTCATGCCTCGCGGCGTCCGCAACATCGCCTTCATCGAGCTCGACGCCATCAACGTTCTCAACGATCGGTACGGCTATACCGAGGTCGACGATCGCGTCCGAGCGACGTTTTCCGTCCCATTTCGCCGCTCCGATATCGTCGCGCGCTGGTACTCCGGTGACGAGATCGTCATTCTGTTCGATTCGGACCGCCAGGGCGCCGAGCGCAAGCTGCGCGAGCTGGCCGAGTCGGCGAGCGCGAATGGCCTCAGCTTTCAGGTATCGCAGGGTGAGTGGGAGGTGGGCCAGCAGGCTATCGAAGACGCGGTGGCCATCCTCTCCAAGGCCATGGCCGGGCAGAAGCGTCGCAACAAGCGGCGGGCAGATCGGCATCGGCCATCAGTCGGCTGAGCCGCTACCTAGTGCGGTGAACCGCAGCGTCCGCAGGTGGTGGCGTACCCACGGCCATGCGACAAGGATCCCAGCGACGTTGCCCACCATCACTGCGTAGTACACGCCACGCATCTCCAGCTGCCCCAGCCGCACCAGCGCGAACGAAAGTGGCACCGACAGCAGCCCAGCCCGAACCACCGTGATGCTCAGCCCGGGGAGGGGTCGGCCGGTGGCCATGAACGTGGAGGCCGCCACCATCGAGCCGACGCTTCCGAGCGTGGTGAAGGCGATGTGCCGCACTTGCGTTACCGCCGCATCGACCACAGACGGTAGCTCGGAGAACAGTGAGAACAGCGGCCTGGCCAGCGCGATATACCCGCCGGCGAGGACCACCAGGGCGGCACCCGCGACGGCACTGTTGACCAGATGGGCATTGCGGACGCGCTCGAGCTGCGCTCTGCCGTAGTTCTGGCCCACGATACTGACCGTTGCGGCGGACATCGCCATGCCCGGCAGGATGAGCAGCTGGTCCACGCGCCCCACCATGGTCCATGCGGTCATCGACGCCTCGCTGATGGAGCCGACCAGGTTGTTGAGGAAGACCACGCTAATCGAGATAGACAGCATGCCGAGGCTCTGCGGCAGCCCGATGCGCGCTATGTGGCCTATCAGCGCCGTCCGGATGCGGCGCGGATGGATATGGAGTGGCACGGTGGTCTTGCCCGTGCCGAACAGAGCGAGGACCAGGACGCCCGAGCAGGCGATTGACGCGGTGGTGGCCCAGCCGGCGCCGGCCACACCCCAGCCGAAGGTGAAGATGAACAGCGGGTCCAGGCCGATGTTGACCACGGTAGTCGTCACCATCACGGCGGCTACGTAGCGGTTGCGACCCTCGCCCTGCATCACCCCGACCAGGGTCTGGCCCACCAGCATCAGTCCCAGCCCTGGCAGGAGCGCACGCAGATACTCGCTACCGCTTGCCAGCGCCGCCGCACTCAGCCGATCGCCGGCAAGGGTCTCCAAGATGCGCTCGCCAAATAGGAACCCGGCGACCACCGCGGCCAGCGCGAGCGAGCTGGAGAGGCTGAGACCGGTAGCGGCGGCGCTCTCGATCGCATCGTCGTTGCGCTCGCCGATGGCCCGCGAGACCAGCGTGCTCACACCGACGCCGATGCCGGTTCCGAGGGCAAGGAACAGGAAGAACAGCGGGAAGATGAGTCCCGCCCCGGCCAGCAGCGCGGTATCGGTCGGGTCGATCTGTGCGATGAAGAGGGTGTCGACGAAGGTGTAGAGCAGCTGGAATACGCTGCCAAGGGCGATCGGCAACCCGAGACGCACTGCCACCGGCAGCAGTGGCCCGTCGAGGATGCCGCGAACCTCGGCGGCCCCGCCGCGCACTAGCGACACTCCCTTGACCGACGTGTGCCCGCCTGGGCGGTGGCCGCTGTTACGGCACTATGCGCACCTTCTTCGCGCGTATGGCGGACCTGGATCCTCGACTCGACCCCTATTCCCGCTCGGTGATGCAGGCGGTGGCTGCGGTTAGCCCCGCGGTGGTCAATCTTGAGGTAAGTGGACGGCGCCCCACTTCCGGTGGCGACCGTCGCCGCAGGCAGGCGCCCGGCGACGGCGCCGGGTCTGGCTTCATCTTCACCCCCGATGGCTTCATCCTGACCAACAGCCACGTGGTGCGGGGTGCCCGCCGCGTGGTGGCCACCCTCGGCGACGGTAGCCAGCACGAGGCGGAGGTAATCGGGGATGATCCCGACACCGACCTGGCTGTGGTACGCATTCATGCCGACGACCTTACCGCTGCACCGCTCGGTGACTCTTCTGGAGTGCATGTGGGGCAGCTGGTGGTGGCGATCGGCAACCCCCACGGCTTTCAACACACCGTTACCGCGGGGGTGGTGAGCGCGCTCGGTCGGACCCTCCGCTCCCAGGCGGGGCGGCAGATCGAGGACGTCATCCAGACCGATGCGCCGCTGAATCCGGGTAACTCCAGCGCCCCCTTGGTAAGCTTGCTTGGCGAGGTGATCGGCGTCAATACAGCCATGATCCTCCCCGCCCAGGGAATCTGCTTCGCCACGTCTATCAATACCGCCAAGCACGTCACGGTGCATCTGATTCGCGACGGTCGCATCCGCCGCAGTGTGATCGGCATCGGCGCCCAGAACGTACCCCTGTCGCGGCGCCTGGCGCGACGTCACCAACTGACCGGTGACTCGGGAGTGATGGTGGAGAGTGTGGAGTCCGGTGGTGCCGCGCAGCGGGCCGGCCTGCAGCGCGGCGACGTTATCCTCGTCCTCGACGGGCGGCCGGTGGGAGGCATCGATGAGCTGCATAAGCTGCTCGACCATGAGATGGTGGGCGCGGACACCAGCGTGGTAGTGATCCGCCGAGCACGCAAACTGGAATTACCCATCGTACCGCGAGAGCGGCAGGAGGCGGCCTGATGGGCGTGTGGTCGCGCAAGCATGGTCGCCCGGCGGACGGTGCGCCGGCCGCTGCGTCGGAGCAGCCGGAAGCCGGAATCGTGCCGATGACCTCTGAAGAGGTCGACGACGATTGCTACATATTCAAGCACTCCACGACCTGCCCGATTTCCGCTGCCGCCGCGGACGTGGTGAGGCGCCACTCCTGGCAGGCGCCGCTGTACTGGGTAAACGTGATCGAGCAGCGGCCGCTGTCCAACCGGGTGGCCGAGCGCTACGGCGTGCGCCACGAGTCCCCGCAGTTGCTCAAGATCAGCAACGGCGTGGCGGAGGCGGCGTGGAGTCACTTCGACATCACCGCCGACGCAATTACCTGACGCGCTGAGCTCATCCCCGCCGCCGGGGTGCGTCGGGGACGGTCACGCTGTGCCGCCGGGAGCACCGTCGGCTCCCGCTCGTAGGCCGGCCTCGAGTACCTCCGCGATGCGCTGCGGATCGTAGACCGCCCCCGCCCAGGTACCGCCACTCGCCGCCTGTAGCGCCGCCCACAGCCTGGTGTCCGCCGGCAGCGCGGCGTTCGCCGCTAGCCCTGGATGCGGCGCGCGACCGCCAAGCACCTCCGCGGCAGCCTCGGGGGTAAGCTCGCCCTCGGCCTCGGTGGCCACGAGGTCGACGCTGCCGGTGAGCTCGTTGCGGTCGACGACGATGGCCACGGTGTCGCCGTCGCGGAGGCGTCCCAGCGGCCCGCCGGCGAGCGCCTCTGGCCCAATGTGACCGATGCAAGCGCCGGTGGAGACTCCGGAGAAACGGGCGTCGGTCAACACCGGCACGGTCTTGCCCCACGGCAGGTACTTGAGGGCGGAGGTGATCTGGTAGATTTCCTCCATGCCGGTGCCGGCCGGGCCGATGCCTGCCAACACCAACACCTCCCCTGGGGTCAAGGGCGACACGCCGCCGGCGCGCGCGTCTGGGTCTTCGCCCTCTCCAGCCTTGATTGCGGCCACTGCGCTCGCCTCGCTGGTGAACAGGCGAACACGGCCATGGTGGCGATACACACCGTCCGCATCGACCACCGACCGGTCGATGGCGGTGGCCTTGATGACCGCGCCTTCGGGAGCGACGTTGCCGACCGGGAAGACGACGGTGGAGGTGAGGCCGGTGGCGACCGCCCGGTCTCGGTCCATGACGACCGCGTCGGGGTCGGTGCCGGCGCCGGCGAGCGCGTCGCGACACTCGCGTCGCCGGCGCGAGTCGCGCCAACCGTCCAGCACGGCATCCAGCGTCAGCCCGGTGACAGTGGTGGCGTCGGTGTTGAGCAGCCCGGCATCGCGTAGGTGCAGCATCACTTCTGGCACGCCGCCAGCCGCGAACACATCCACCGTCGGGTGGTTACGCGGCCCGTTGGGAAGCGCGTCCACCAAACGCGGGGTAGCGCGGTTGATGCGAGTCCAGTCCGAGACGCTGGGTGGTGCCAGTCCCGCTGCGTGGGCGATGGCTGGGATGTGGAGGAGCAGATTGGTGGAGCCACCGAAAGCGGCATGCACCACCATGGCATTGTCCAGAGCGGCAGAAGACAGCACCCGCCGGCCGGGGAGGCCGTCGGCCGCACACCGCAGCAGCGCGTGCGCGGAACGGGCTGCCAGGTCCAGCCACACCGGCTCTCCGGATGGCGCTAGTGCGGCATGGGGCAGCGTGAGGCCAAGGGCCTCGGCCACCACCTGCGTGCTCGCCGCGGTACCCATGAACTGACAGCCGCCGCCAGCGCTACCACACGCCTTGCAGCCCATCTCGGCGGCATGCTCGACGGAGATCATGCCGTGGGAGTAGCGGGCGCCGATGCTCTGTACCATGCCGGTATCCTCGGCGCCTGCCACCGGGAGAGTGCTGCCGCCGGGCACCACCACCACCGGGTCGTCGGGCAGCCCGGCCAGCGCCAGGAGCACCGCCGGCAGACCTTTGTCACAGGTGCCGATACCCATCACCCCGCTGCGCGTGGGGAGTGAGCGGGCGATGCGGCGCATCACCATGGCGGCGTCGTTGCGGTAGGGGAGGCTGTCCATCATCCCCGGGGTGCCCTGCGAGCGGCCGTCGCAGGGGTCGGTGCAGGCGGCGGCAAACGGCAGGCAGCCGTTCTGCCGCAGCGTGCGCGCCGCCTCCTCCACCAGGAGGCCCACCTCCCAGTGGCCGGTGTGGAGCCCCAGCGCGATAGGGGTGCCGTCGGGGGCGCGCACGCCACCCTGCGTGGAGAGGATCATGAACGACGGCCGCGTGGTCTCGTCGGCGGGAAGACCCATGGCGACGTTGTGGGTAAGGCCGAATAGGTTGCCACTCGGCTCCTCGCGCAGCATGTGGTCGGTAAGCGGCAGGCGGCCGTCGGGTGGGGTTCCGGTCAGGCGAAACGCGGGGGTGCCGGCCTCGGGATCGAAGCCGAGCAGCTGCGCATCGGACACCGGCTCCCAGCGAGCTTCCTGCCAGGGTGCAGTGGAGGGTCCCACGTTCGCCTAGGCGCCTGTGGAGACCGGCTCACGGGTATAGGTGCTATCCACCTGTCGCAGAATGCCCAGTGGATTGGCGTCGCGTAGCGCCTCCGGCAGCGCCATCTGAGGGAAGCCCTGGTAGCTGACAGGGCGTGCAAACCGGTAGATCGCGGCGGTACCCACCGACGTAAAACGGGTGTCGGTGCTCGCCGGGTAGGGCCCGCCGTGGGTCATTGCCGAGCAGACCTCAACGCCGGTGGGAAAACCGTTGATGAGGAGCCGTCCCACCTTCGACTCCAGCACCGCGATGAGGTCGGCGTATTCCTCCAACTCGCCGTCGGCTGCGTGGATGGTGGCGGTCAGATGGCCGACGAGGCCGTTCGCTACCTCCAAGAGTTCTTCGCGAGACTGGGAGGCCACCAGCAGGGTGGAGGGCCCAAAGATCTCCTCGCCAAGCTCGGCGTTGCCCATGTAGGTGGCTGCGTCCGTGGCAAAGAGGTGCGCGCCCGCCTCGGTGCGCCCAGCCGCCACCTCGGCTTCGCTGCGCGCGGCCAGGGCGACCCCCTGCTGCGCACCAAAGGAGCCGATCGCCCGCTCGTAGCTGTTGCGGATACCGCTGTTCAGCATGGTTGCGGGCGCGGTTTGTTCGATGAGCTCAGCGGTACTCGCGCGAAGGGAGACAAGCTCCGGCGACTCCAGGCCGACTACCAGGCCTGGATTGGTGCAGAACTGACCGACGCTGAGTGTCACCGACTGATGGAGGCCGGCGGCGATCTGGTCTGCGCGCTCTCGAAGCGCTCCGGGCAGCACGAACACGGGATTGATGCTGCCCATCTCGGCGAACACCGGGATGGGATCGGGACGCGCCGCGGCGGCATCGAACAACGAACGCCCGCCGCCGGCCGATCCCGTGAACCCCACCGCGCGGGTAAGCGGATGCGTTACCAGCGCGTGCCCCACTTCTGCGCCGGGGCCATGGAGAAGTGAGAAGAGGCCAGCATCCATGTTGCACGCCGCAATGGCCCGGCCCAGCGCCCGCGCGACCAGCTCTGCGGTGCCTGGGTGCGAGCGATGGGCCTTCACCACCACCGCGCAGCCGGCGGCCAGTGCGGAGGCGGTGTCGCCGCCGGCGGCAGAGAATGCGAGCGGGAAGTTGCTGGCGCCGAACACCACCACCGGCCCCAGCGGGCGCAGCATGCGTCGCACGTCGGGCTTGGGCAGGGGCTGGCGGTCCGGTGCGGCGGTGTCGATGCGGGCGTCGACCCAGGAGCCTTCCTCGACCAGGTCGGCGAACATCCGCAGCTGGTTGACGGTGCGGCCGCGCTCGCTCTCGATCCTGGCTGCGGGCAACCCGGTCTCGGCGCAGCACCGTTCGATCAGGGTGTCGCCCAGATCCAGTATCTCGTCCCCCATGCGGCGCAGGAGATCGGCGCGGGCGCGCGGTGCGGCGGCGTTGTAGGACGGCATCGCCCGCGCCGCCGCCTGCAGGGCGCGGTCCACCTCGTCGTGGGTGGCGCCGACGAACTCGACCGCCAGCTCCTCGTTACTCCAGGGATCGAGCGCAGCCTGTCGCTGGCTCCCGTCGCTGGCGTCCGCGCCGGCGATGAGGTTGGCTCCGGTCAACTGCATGTGTGCTCCTCCGATGTTCTGGCGTCAGCCGACGGTGTTGACCAGCTCGCCGACAGCGTCGATAGCTATGGCTACCTGGTCGCCGGCCTGCAGCGTAAAGCCGTCCGACGGCACGATGCCGGTCCCGGTCATCAGGTAGCAGCCGGCGGGGAAACTGTTGTCGCGGAACAGGTAGTCGAGCAGCTCCTGCGGGCTGCGCTTGAGCTCCGCCAATGTGGTGGACCCTGCGAAGGCTTCCGCTTCGCCACGCAGAATCCGCAAGGAGATGGTGGTGGTCGATGGCAGCGGATCGCCGGCCACCAATACCCCCGGACCGATGGCGCAGCTGCGATCGTAGACCTTTGCCTGTGGCAGATAGAGTGGATTCTCGCCCTCGATGTCGCGGGAGCTCACATCGTTGCCGACGGTGTAGCCCACCAGCTGGCCGCGCGGGTCGGCCAGGAGCACCAGCTCGGGCTCCGGGACGTTCCACGTTGCATCTGATCGAATCCCGATTGGCTCGCCGGTGCCCACCGCCGTACGAGCGTTTGCCTTGAAGAACAACTCCGGGCGCTCGGCCTCGTAGACGCGGTCGTAGAAACTGCCGCCCCCCGCCTCCGCCGACTCGGCCATGCGCGCATCGCGGCTGCGAAAGTAGGTGACCCCGGCGGCCCACACTTCCTGGCCGACCAGCGGCACCAGAGCCGACGCAGCGTCGAACTCCGGCAACGCCGTCCCGCTCTGGTAGGCCTCCTCCACCGCGCTGGCGGTCGGCGAAGCGGATATCCTGATCGAGAATTTTCGACCGGGCAGCCTCAAGAAGCTAGGATTCGACTACGCCTCCCTCAGTGAGACATACCCTCAGCTCATTTACTGCTCCATCACTGGCTATGGGCAACAAGGCCCTAAACGAGATCTGCCTGGCTACGATACGGTCATCCAGGGCGAGGCAGGATTGATGCATGTCACCG
>CAJWOB010000013.1 GCA_913043885.1 uncultured Spirochaetaceae bacterium
GCACTCGCCGAAGGGGCAGAGTCTGGCCGGCTGGGACGAGGTGGCCGCCCATGCCGATGGCCTCATTGCCCTGTGGGAGGGAAGGGCTCAGCTGGCCGCCGAGCAGGACCAGGCGTGGCTGGCGCGTGCCACTCAGCTCCGCCGGGCGTTCGGAGCCGACTGCTTCTACGCACTGGTAACCCGCCACTACCTACCGGACGATGCCGCCATCGAGGCGCGGCAGACCCGTCTCGCCCAACGCCTCGGCGTGCCACAGGTGGCGGCTACCGAGGTGCTCTACCACGACCGCCGCCGCCGACCGCTGCAGGACGTCGTTACCTGCATCCGCCACGGCACCTCGCTGGCAGCGGCCGGCACCCTGCTGCGCCCCAACGCCGAGCACTACCTGCGTCCGCCGGCCGAATTCGCCCACCTGTTCGCCGATCGCCCCGAGCTGCTGGCGGCCACTGCCACCATCGCCGCACGCTGCCGCTTCTCGCTCGGCGAGCTGCGCTACCGCTACCCCTCCGAGCAGCTGCCCCACGGCCTTACCTCGATGCAGTGGCTGCGCCGGTTGGCGTTCAACGGCGCCGAGGAACGCTACGCCAACGACGTGCCGCCGGAGGTAACCGCCCAGCTGGAGACCGAGCTACAGCTGATCGAGGAGCTCGATTTCAGCGGCTACTTCCTGACCATGTGGGAGATCGTCCAGTTCTGTCGGCGTAACGGCATCCTCTGTCAGGGGCGCGGCTCGGCCGCCAATTCGGCGGTGTGCTTCTGCCTCGGCGTTACCGCCATCGACCCGGTCAAGATGCACCTGCTGTTCGAGCGGTTTCTGTCGCGGGAGCGCGCCGAGCCCCCCGACATCGACCTCGATATCGGCCACCGCCGCCGCGAGGAGGTCATCCAGTTCGTCTATCAGAAATATGGTCGCGACCGGGCGGCCATGGTCGCCAACCTGGTGCGCTACCGGGCCAAGTCCGCTATCCGCGAGGTGGGCAAGGCGCTCGGCTTCCCGCTCACCGTCATGGACCGGGTGGCGCGTCTGGTCACCCACCACGACCGTGACTTCGGCACCGCGGTAGCGATGGCGCTCGAGCAAGCGGGTCTCGACCCGGAAGGGCCTGCCCAGCGGCAGCTGCGTGCCCTGGCGGCTCAGATCCGCGACTTCCCCCGCCATCTATCGATCCACCCCGGTGGGTTCCTACTCGGTAGCGAACCGGTCAGCGACTTCGTGCCGATCGAGAATGCCACGATGGCGGATCGGACGGTCATCCAGTGGGACAAGTACGACGTGGAGGCGTTGGGGCTGTTCAAGGTGGACTTGCTAGGCCTCGGCGCCCTCACCCACCTCGACTTCGCCTTCGAGGCCATCCGCGATCATTACCAGCGCGACTACAGCATGGCGACGGTGCCATTCGGCGATGCCGAGGTGTTCGACATGGTCACCACCGGCGACACGGTGGGGGTGTTTCAAATCGAGAGTCGGGCGCAGATGTCGATGCTGCCACGGTTGCGACCGCGCACCTTCTACGACCTGGTTATCGAGGTCAGCATCGTGCGGCCAGGGCCGATTACCGGCGGCATGGTTCACCCTTACCTCCGGCGGCGCAACGGCGAGGAGCCGGTCGACTACCCCCACCCGGCGCTACGCCCGGTGCTGGAGAAGACGCTGGGGGTGCCGCTGTTTCAGGAGCAGGTGATGAAGCTGGCGGTGGTGGCCGCCGACTACACGCCCGGCGAGGCCGATCAGCTGCGGCGCGACATGGCCGCCTGGCGCCGGTCGGGGCGTATCGAGAAGCACGGTGAGAAACTCATTTCGCGAATGATGGCCAAGGGCATCGCTCGTGAGTTCGCCGAGCGGGTGTTCCAGCAGATTCGGGGGTTTGGTGAATATGGATTCCCCGAGTCCCACGCCGCCAGCTTCGCGCTCATCGGCTACCTCACCGCCTGGGTGAAGTGCCACTACCCGGACGTGTTCGCCAGCACACTGCTGAACGCCTGGCCGATGGGCTTCTATTCTCCCGCGACCATCGTCGACGATGCGCGGCGCCACGGGGTAACGGTGCTGCCGGTCGACATCGTCAGCAGCCGCTGGTACTGCACCCTCGAGCCGCTGAAAGACGCCAAGGGCGAATCGGGTAATGGTGACGCCCCCAGCCATGCGGTACGGATGGGGCTGCGCTTCGTCAAAGGCCTGGCCGAGACGGTGGTCGAGGAGCTGCTGGCTGCCCGCGACTCCGCCGCCTTCACTTCGATCGAAGATCTGGTAGAGCGAGTGCCGAGGCTGCCACAGGATGGGCTGGTGCAGCTGGCCGAGAGTGGGGCGCTCAATCGGCTGGTGGCCAGTGAGGGCTCTGAGGGGTCAGGCCGCGGCTCGCGTCACGCCGCACGCTCAGACGCACGCACCGACCACCGCAGGCGGCCGGCGCTGTGGCAGGTCATCGGCGCCTCCAGGCTGCGCGAACGGGAACGGTCGGATGCGGAGGCCAATCCAAGGCAGGGGCGGCGCCTGGCCATCCACGCGCCCGAGGCGGAGCTTGCCTTCTCCGGTCTCGACGCCTTCGACTCTATCTCCTGGGATTACCAGTCAGCCGGTCACAGCACCCGCGGTCACCCGCTGGAGCCGTTTCGCCGCCAGCTGCGCAGCCGTCAGCTTCCCGACGCCGCCGATGTCGCAGCGATGGAGGACGGCAGCCGCGCCTCCTATGCAGGTTTGGTGATCTGTCGACAGCGCCCCGGTACCGCGGCCGGGGTGGTGTTCATGACCCTCGAGGACGAGGCGGGGTTCGTGAACCTGGTGGTGTGGCCCAAGGTGTTCGAGCGGTTTCGGCTGGTGATTCTCGGCAACTCGTTTCTAGGGGTTACCGGCAAGGTCCAGGCACAGCACAACGTCGTCCACATCATCGCCGACAGCTTCTGGCAGCCGAAGCTGCCGCTGAAGCCCGACGACGACCGTCCCGGCGGCCCAATGCCCAAGGCGCGCCAGACGGTGCCGCTGAAGAGTCGCGACTTTCATTAGCGAGCGCCTTCAGAAATAGAAGAACAGCTGCTCTTGCAGCTCGCTGAGGTCGGTCTCCAGCGCCGCCAGGGGCAGATCGTCGTAGCCGCGGTGGTGCAGACAGGGATTGTGTGCCAGATCCGCTGCCGGCACCCATCCCAGCAGGTGGTAGGCGTGCCACACCCCCTGGCGTACCAGGGTGTCGAACACAGCCTCTAGCCGGGGGCCCATGTTGCACACATACAGCTGGCAGATGAACGGCCGCGCGGCATAGATCGAGCACAGCAAGTCCACTAGGAACACACACGGCCCAGCGGTCGGCCCACCGGCGCCTTTCTTGGCCAACAGCGGTGGCTCGCCGTTGTTGTGCTCATACAGCATCGTTGCCTGCGACGCAGTAAGGCCATGCTGCCGCGCCATATCTGCTATGGTGCGGCGGCGCTGCTTGAGGTCGGGCCGCTCCGGCAGCACCACGAAGTCGGCGGCGAACGACGCCGGAGGCACCCCTGCCTCTGCGGCGAGCCGTTCGATGTCGTAGCCGAGGAGCGGCACTGGATCGCGGCAGCACTCCCCACACACGTGGCACCCAACGGTCTTCAGCCCGGGGGCGCGACGCGCCCCCTCCACCGCCTCACACAGCGCGGCGACCGTGGCGTCCGGCGGGTAGTGCTGCAACTCCAGCCGATTGCCCTGTACTCCGATCTCCACCATCGGCCAGCCGAGCATAGCAGCGAGCGCGCGTGGCCGACCTGAGCGGCTGGCAGATCGCGGCCACCTCTGCAGCCCTTTTCCTCGGTGCCACGCTCCAGACCAGCAGCGGCTTCGGGTTCGCGTTGCTGGCACTCCCGCTGCTCGGCTGGATCGGGGTGCCGGGCCCGCTGGCCATCACAATGAGCCTGGCGGCCATGATGCTGCAGGGTTTCTGGCTGCTGAGCCGCTCCCCGGAGCCGCTCCGGTTGCGGGAGAACGCCGGCAACGCCGCCGCTACCGTCGTCACCTCCGTAGCCGGGGTCGTGCTGCTGTCGCTGATCTGGGGGACGCGGCCACGGCTGCTTGGACAGCTGATCGGCGTCCTGGTGGTCGCCAGCGTGGCAGCAGCCGTGCTTCTTCGCCCACCGCCGCGAGCAAAGGTGGGGGCGGCGTGGACGGCCGCGGCGATGGCCCTGTCGGGTCTGCTCTCCGGGCTGTCCAGCATCGGCGGCCCGCCGGTGGCGCTGTGGGCAATGGCCCACGACTGGAGCGCCGACCGCATACGCGCCACCATCTGGCTCATATTGCTGCCGCGTGCGCCGGTGCTGCTGGTGGCGCTCTATGTCAGCTTCGGCGACCTGGTCTTCGATGCGCTGTTGTTGGTGCTGATCGGCGTGCCGGCGCTGTGGCTCGGTTCCACACTTGGCAGCTTCGCAGGCATACGGCTGACCGCCGAACGCCTCCGCCCGTTTGCCACGGTGATCCTGCTGCTCACCGGCGCCAGCGCCATCGTCCGGCCACTGCTGGCTGCCTGAGCCGGCGTCGGCCCGACACACAGCGTCGGCGCGACGCGCGGCGTCGCGGCACCCGCGACGGTAGAATCGGCCATGGCAGCAAAGATCGCGCCGCTCTCCGAGCGCGTCGCCAACCGCCTGCGACCCATCCCCGACTTCCCCAAGCCAGGTGTCCTGTTTCAGGACATCACGCCGCTGCTGGCGGACACCGACCTGTTCGCCGCCGTGGTGAGCTGATACGCGCGGGTGGGACGGGAAAGCGACGCCAACGCGGTGGCATGCGTCGAGGCGCGCGGTTTCCTGTTTGGCGCCGCGGTGGCGCTGCGCTCGTCGCTGCCGCTGGTGCCGCTGCGCAAGCCCGGCAAGCTGCCGGCCGCGACGCTTAGCGAACCCTACGAGCTGGAGTACGGCACCGACTTGCTGGAGCTACATGCCAACGCACTGACACCGGGCATGCGCGTGCTGCTGGTGGACGACGTGCTGGCCACCGGCGGGACACTGGCGGCTGCCTGCCGGCTGGTCGAGAAGGCCGGCGCCACGCTGGCCGCGGTCGCCGTGGCGGTCGCCATCGCCGGGCTGCCCGGCCAAGAGCTGCTGAACCGGGAACCCTGCCACGTATTGGTGACGGTCTGAGGCCCCTACCCCGAGGCCGCCGCGGCGTTCAGGTAACGCTGGCGCTGCCGTCCCAGGGCCCCCGAATCGATCGCCTCGCGGCAGCGCCTCGTAGTCCGCGACGGCAACGCCCAGCTCCTCGGGGGTCACGGTCCAGCTACTCACCTCTCCATCCCGCAGCTCCCATAGCTCCGTGCTCCCCGATGTGGAGAAGTCCTCGATGCCAGGGTGGCCGCACATCACCAGCGCCCGCTCGCGGCCAAGCCCGTTCAGCACCTGGATGAGCGTTTCGGCGACCCGGCCGTCGCTGGCGCCGAGCACCTGGAAGGGCGGCGAGGCCGGATTACACAGCGGCGCAGCGAGGTTGAATATGGTGCGGCGACCCGCTGCCTTGCGCGCGCCCACCACTGCGGCCATCGCCGGATGCCACGCCCTGGCGAAGAACAGCGCCAGGTCGGCCTGTTGATACACGGCCGCCATGGTTTCGGGGGCCAGATCGAACGGCATCTGCAGCTGCTCCAGGAAGTCGAAGCTGCCGTTGGGCTGGCGGGAGCCGCGGTTGCCATGTTTGACCACCTTCGCTCCAAGGGAGGCGGTCAACAGCGCGGCCGTGGTGGAGACGTTGAAACGATCCAACCCGCTGCCGCCGGTTCCGGCCAGATCGATGCCACCACCAACGACAACGTCGGGCGGTGCCACCGCGCGTGCCAATATTGCGTTGGCGAAGGCGGTGATCTCGGCCGCCGACTCCCCGCGCTCGGCGAGAGCAACGAGGATCGTCGCCCCCTCCTCGTCGCCGAACTTACCGTCGAGGAGCGACTCGGCGCAGGCTCTGGCCTGCTCGTCGCTCATCGGGCCGCACTGAATCCCATCGAGGTAGTCGTTACGTTCCATTGGCACCCTACCGACCATCTAGTATATTCGCGCCACTTCGGACGCAACATGCGGCACCAGATCCAGTCAGCACAGCCCAGCTTGCTTCTGCTAGACCTCCTAGGCGATGCCTGGGTTGCCGCCTGCGTCCACTCGAGCGCCTAACCGCGCAGAGGACGAAGCGCGAATGCCCAGGCCGCTCGATCGGCGCTGGGCATTTTTTTGCCCTCCCGGTCTGACGGCCTGAAGAATCAGCACGCGAGGGAGGATTAGCCGTGCAACACCATCCGATCAGCAAGTACCGGCCGTTTCCACAGGTCGATCTGCCCGACCGCGCCTGGCCCACCCGGACCATCGACAAGGCACCGACCTGGTGCAGCGTCGATCTGCGCGACGGCAATCAGGCGCTCATCAATCCGATGAACCTGGAGCAGAAGCTGCGGATGTTCGCACTACTCACCGACATCGGCTTCAAGGAGATCGAGGTCGGCTTCCCATCGGCGGCGGAGGTCGAGTTCGAGTTCACCCGCACGCTCATCGAGCGAGGGCTGATTCCCGACGATGTCTTCCCGCAGGTGCTGACCCAGTCGCGGCCACCGTTGATCGCCCGCACCTTCGAGGCGATCGAGGGGGCGGAGCGCGCCATCGTCCATCTGTACAACTCGACCTCAGAGGTGCAACGGCGGGTGGTGTTCAACAGCGACCGCGACGGTATCAAGCAGATTGCGGTCGCGGGTGCTGCGCAGATTCGGGAGCTGGCCGACAAGACCGATTCCCATATCGTCTTCGAGTACTCGCCGGAGAGCTTCACCGCTACCGAGCTGGACTACGCGGTGGAGGTCTGCGATGCCGTGGTAGAGGTGTGGGACCCGAGCCCGGAGCGGCGCATGATCCTGAACCTGCCGGCGACCGTCGAGCTGGCGACACCGAATGTCCACGCCGACCAGATCGAATGGTTCCTGCGCCACGTGCAGCGTCGCGACAGCATCATCCTGAGCCTGCACACCCACAACGATCGCGGCACCGGGGTCGCCGCGACCGAGCTGGGCTTGCTGGCGGGAGCCGAACGGGTTGAGGGGACGCTGTTCGGCAACGGCGAACGCACCGGTAACGTCGACATCGTCACCGTCGCCCTCAACATGTACACCCAGGGGGTGGATCCCGGGCTGGAGCTGAGCGACTTGAGCCGGCTGATCGAGGTCTCGAACTACTGCACCGAGATCCCGATCGGCGTCCGTCACCCCTACGCCGGCGAGCTGGTGTTTACCGCCTTTTCTGGCTCCCACCAGGACGCCATCAAGAAAGGCATGGCCGCGCAGGCGGAGGTCCAGGCACAGGCGGACCAGAACGGCAAGAGTACCCGATGGGACGTCCCCTACCTGCCGATCGATCCCACCGACTTGGGACGCTCCTACGAGGCGATCATCCGTATCAACAGCCAGTCCGGTAAGGGCGGCGTCGCCTACGTGATGGACGCCGAGTTCGGCTGCCAGCTTCCGAAGACCATGCAGCCGGAACTAGGCCTGGTCATCCAGGCACTCAGCGACCGCGTCGGGCGCGAGATCGAGGCGCAGGAGATCTGGGACGAGTTCGAACGCGAGTATCTGCAAGCCGAGGAACCGATCCGCTTTGTCGACTACTCGATCTCCACCGATAACCTCGACACGTCGAGGATGAACGGCACGTTGGTCGTCGAGGTCGACGGCACGCGGCGCGAGCTCACCGGTGCCGGCAACGGGCCAATCGATGCCCTCAAGGCCGCGCTGGGCAGCGCCGGGTTGGCGGACTTCCGCCTGACGCAGTACTCCGAGCACGCGCTGGGTCAGGGCAGCAACGCCACGGCGATCGCCTACATCCAGATCGTCTACGGCGGCGAGGTGACGCGCTATGGAGCCGGCACCCACCCCAACATTGCCAAGGCGTCCGCGAAGGCTCTGCTCTCGGCGCTGAATCGCTGCGTCCGCGCCAAGGAGGCGCAGACTGCCGAGATAGCCGTCCAGCGCTGAGGGCCCGCCGCTAGGCACGACTGAGCGCCAGGCGCACTTCCTCGTCGTTGACGCCGACCGCGTCGGCGGCGAGGGAGGGGTCCTCCGCCACCTCGACCGCCAGCGTCTCGGCGGCGACGTACTCACCGAACTGCGCCAGTGCCTGCTCGATGCGTTCGCCATCGGAGCTCCAGCGCAGGGTGATGCGGTCGGTGACCTCCAGCCCGGCGTCGCGGCGCATTGCCTGCACCCTGTTGACCACCTCTCGGGCATAGCCTTCGGCTATCAGCTCGTCGGTGAGCGCGCACTCCAGAGCCAGGGTGATGTCGCCTTCGCTGGCCACCGCCATCCCCTCGCGCGGCTCGCGCACCAGCACCAGGTCGTCAGCGCTGATCTCCTCGTCCTCGAGGCGAACAGACCCGCCGTCGGCAACGGCCGCTACCTGGGCCTCGTCGAGCGCGGCAATGGCGTTTGCCACCGATTGCATCTTCTTGCCCAGGCGCCTGCCCAGCGCCTTGAAATCTGCCTTGGCCCGCACCGAAACCAGCTGCTCGGTGTCCTCGGCCTCGGCGACGCTGTGCACGTTGAGCTCCTCGGCGATCAGGCCCTCGTGCGCGGCTACCGCAGCCCGCGCCGCATCGCTGTGCGTTGCCACCGTTACCGCCGCCAGCGGCTGTCGGGTCTTCAGCGACTGGTCGGTCCGCAGCGCGCGTCCCAGGTTGACCACCTGACGTACCGTTGCCATCGCCTCTTCCAGCTCGGTGTCGATGAGCGACACATCCGCTTCCGGGAAGTCATCGAGATGGACCGAATCCACCGCCCCGCTCACCCCCGGTCGTACCATCAGCCCCTGGTAGATCTCCTCGGCGATGAACGGAACGATCGGCGCCATGACCCGAGAGTAGGTGACCAGCGTGGCGTGCAGCGTCGCAAACGCCGCCAGCTTGTCGGCGTCGCCACGGTCGCCCTCCGGGCCGCGGCGAGCGCGCCAGAACCTCCGCCGCGAACGCCGGATGTACCAGTTGGTGAGGTCGTCGATGAACGCCAACACGGTGGGGATGACGTTGTAGAGGTAGTAGCCCTCCATCTCGTTGTTCACCCGTTGTATCAGGCTCTGCAGCACCGACAGAATCCAGCGATCGATCTCCGGTCGCTCGGCAGGCGCCGGGGCGGCCTGCAACGCGGATACGTCGATCCCATCCGCCTCCGCGTAGGTGGTGAAGAACGAGTAGGCGTTCCAGTACGGGAGCATGACGGTGCGCGCGGTGTCGCGCAGCCCACTCTTGCTGAAGCGCAGTGTCTCGGCCCGCACCGTCGGTGAGTTCACCAGGTAGGCTCGCAGCACGTCGCCGCCGAACTCGTCCAGCACCTCCATCGGGTCCGGGTAGTTCAGCTTGCTTTTGGACATCTTGCGGCCGTCCTCGGCGAGGATCATTCCGTTGACCACGCAGTTGCGGAACGGCATCTCGTCCTTGAGCGCCGCCGCCAGCACCAGCAGCGTGTAGAACCAGCCGCGGGTCTGATCCAACCCCTCTGCAATGAAGTCCGCGGGGAATCTGCGCGCGAACGTCTCCTCGTTCTCGAACGGGTAGTGCTGCTCGGCGTAAGGCATGGACCCCGACTCGAACCAGCAGTCCAGCACTTCCGGCACCCGCCGCATGGTGCCGTCGCAGGCATCGCACGCGAACGTCACCGGATCCACCACGTGCTTGTGCAGGTCGTCGAGGCGAACCCCCGACCGCTGTGCCAACTCGTCCACCGAGCCGATACACAGCTGCTGCTCGCAGGCGTCGCACTCCCACACCGGGATGCAGCTGCCCCAGTATCGGTTGCGGCTGATCGCCCAGTCGCGGGCTTCCAGCAGCCAGTTGCCGAATCGGCGGCTGCCGACGTACTCCGGCACCCAGTGGATGCCCTGATTCAGCTCGGCCATCCGCTCCCGTAGCTGCTCCACCCGCACGAACCAGGTGGGGATCGCTTTGTAGATGAGCGGTGTCTCCGTGCGCCAGCAGAACGGATAGGAGTGGCGGATCTGGTCGCGGCGTACTAGTGCGCCGCTGGCCTTCAGCATCTGAATGATGGTCTTATCCGCCTCTTTTACCAGCTCCCCGGCTACCTCCGGCACCTGATCGGTGAAGCGGCCCGCGAGATCGACCGGGTCCACCAGTGCCTGGATCCCCGCCCGTTGCAGCGAGTAGAAGTCGGCCTCGCCGTAGGCAGGTGCCATATGTACCAGCCCGGTGCCCTCCTCGGTGGTGACCTCGTCGCTGGCGATGGTGCGGAAGGCGCCGTTGCCGCGTTCCTCGGCGAAGTAGCCGAACGGTGGCTGGTACTCCAAGCCGACCAGCGCGCTGCCGGGTAACCGGGCAACCACTTCCGGTGCGTCGCCGGTCCACATCTCCTCCAGCCGCTCCTCGGCGAGCCAGTAATAGGCGGCGTCGTTGGCGTCGCTGTTAGCTCCGCCGGCGCTGTCGCGCACCCGCACGTACTGCACCTCGGCACCCACCGCCACCGCGAGGTTGCCGGGCAGGGTCCACGGCGTGGTGGTCCAGATGAGGAGCCAGTCCCCGGTCTCCGCGCCGCCACGCTGTGCGCTGCCACTCGCGGCTGCCGGCTTCGTCACCGCCAACCGAACGGTGATCGAGGGATCGTCCACCTCGCGGTAGTCCATGTTGGCCTCGAAGTTGGACAACGGCGTGGTCGCCCCGAACGAGTACGGCAGCACTTTGAAGTCGCGGTAGACCAGCCCCTGATCCCACAGCTGGCGGAACACCCACCACACCGTCTCCATGAAGGGCAGATCCATGGTCCGATACTGCTTCTGAAAGTCGACCCAGCGGCCGATCCTGCGGGTGACCTCCTGCCAGTGGCTGGTGTTGGCGTTCACCCGCGCGCGGCACGCCTCGTTGAAGCGTGCGATGCCCAACTCGGCAATCTCGCTTGGGCTGTTGATCTCCAGCTCCTTCTGCACCTCCATCTCCACCGGGAGACCGTGGGTGTCCCAGCCGAAGCGCCGCTGAATACGGTGCCCGCGCATGGTCCAGTAGCGCGGAACGACGTCCTTGAGGATGCCGGCGAGCAGGTTGCCGTAGTGGGGGCTGCCGGTCGGGAACGGCGGCCCATCGTAAAAGGTGTACTCCCGTTCCTCGGAGCGCTGGTCGATGGACCGCTGGAAGGCGTTGGTCTGGTCCCAGAGCTCAAGCACACCCTGCTCAAGGGCGGGAAAGTCGGGCTGATTGGATACGCGCCTGAAAGGCGAAGCGCTGCTACTCATGCCGGGCTCCCTGTTGGTTCGCCCGGGACGACCGTAGCCCGCGAGGGCCCGTGCCGCGGTACCACCCGGCATTCAGAGCGCGTGCGACGCGAGTCGCCGACCGCGGTCGATGACCTCGGTCGCAGCGCAGTGCGCTTCGTTGGACCAGTAACGCTGGCCAGCGGCAGGGTCTACTGCCGGCGGCTGGCCGTGGCCAGCCCGCCGGGTTCTTCCTGCGGCTCGGGAGAGATAGCTCCGTCGTCGCCGATGTAGCGCGAATGTAGGGACAGCGAGCCGGCCGGTCAACGGCCGACGCTCAGAACATCCAGTCGTAGTGCGGAGACGCCGGGGGCAGAAATGCAACATCGAGCGGTGCAAGCAGGTCGTCGGGAGCCTCGAGCTGGTCGGTGAGCGCCATGCTGCTGGCCGACCGTGAGCCAATCCACATCCGCGACAGCGCGCCGACACCTATCCGCAGCGTCGGTAGCGCTGGATCGACGGCAGCCACCGTCACCTCGCAACGCTCCCCCAGCCGGAGCCGGTAGTCACCGCCGACCCCGCGCCATCCGTCGCCGTCGAGATGTTCGGCAACTGGATCTTCTACCAACAGGTTCAGCTCGATCTTCACGGGACAGGAGTTCGCGGCGAGGCATGCCTGCAGGTCGAGGATCCGGATCTGCGATTCGGCACAGGTGTCGAAGCGCTGATCCATCTCGCCGCCCCTGCTGACCATCTGAGTGCGGAACGGCCGGTCGATCAGATCCTGGATTTGCAGCTGTGGCGGCTCGGCCATCTTCACCTGTCGCACCTGGTCGCCGAGGCTCCTGAGCACCGACAGCAGCTCGATGAGCTGACCGCCGGTCTCGTAGCCCATCCAGCCGACGGTGCAGGGGCCGTTCTCCCCTTTGGCTCGAGCCAACAGGTGGTGGCTCAGACGCCCGGACGGCCCGTCCCGAAATCCGAGAAAGAAGGAGCTGACGCACTCCGGGTCCAACATCAACTCGGCGCGGGAGAACTCCGCGGCGTCGAACGACACGCTGCCATGCCCGCGCAGCCTTCGTACCCGGTTGGCGTGAATCTCAGTGATGTCATCGCCGCTCAGCCGCAGCGGCGGCCTTGTCAGTCGCGGCACGCGCAGATGGGCGGGATCGAAGCTGGCGTGAAGGGTGTAGCCCAACGTGCCGAAACCGAGCCGGTCGTAGAATCCCTGCTCGAACATGCCGAGCCCGGCGGCTACCTCGCCGCGCTTCGCCGCTCAGCTCGGCCACGAGCGTGTCACCTACGCCGACCACATCCGCTAGGACTCGATCGGGCCCTTCCTTGGCCTTGCGGTCGCGGTCGTGGGCCATCCAGCCCACTTCTTCGAAGATGCGGGTGACCGCCGCCAGGTCCTTGGGTCGGTAGGGGCGAATCATGCTGTCCTCAGAGGACGGCCCATGCTTGGGCATAGGCTCAGCTGGCCGGTGCCGGCTCCGGCAGTGGGGTAGTACCCGCCGGTCCCGCCGCCGTCACGCGGGCAAACGTCCCTCGCAGCCAGACAAAGCCGATCGTCGCGGAGACGAGGTTGGCGCCGATTACCACCCACCACAGCCGACTGAGCTGCGGCGCCAGTCCCGCGGTCACTGCCAATCCGAGCACCAGCATGATGGCAACGCGAACGCCGGTAACGGCGAAGCCATTCCACGAACGGCCGAGTGCCTGGAATGACGACACGATGACGAAGCTGGCGGAGAACACCCCGTAGGCAAGCGGCACCGAGGTCAGATAGCTGCGGGCGTAGCCGGATATGACCGGATCGTCGCTGAAGGTGGCCACTATTGCCCCGTTCAAGAGCGCCGCCGCTATCCCGATCGCACTGCCGAGCCCAAACGCAAACAGCACCGCAACGCGAAACGCCGCCAGAGCTCGTTCAGGACGGCGGGCGCCCATGTTCTGTCCGATCATCGCCAGCGCCGCGACGCCGAACCCGACGGCAGGGAGGAAGCCGAAGAACTCCACCCGGAAGCCGATGCTGAAACCGGCGGCTCCTGCCGCGTCGAAACGGCTGGCAACGATCCCGGCCAAGATGGCAAGAGCGACGGGACCGAGCACGCTGGTGAGCGCGGCTGGAAAGCCGATGGACAGGACCCGTTTGACCGACTCCCACTTCGCCGTGAGGTTGCTGAACCGAAAGCGGACCATCATCGGTCGGATCCTCAACAGGGTGACCCCGGCGACCAGGATCAGTACCTGCGACGTAACCGTGGCCACCGCCGCCCCGCGAATGCCGAGCTCCGGGAATCCGGCCCAGCCGAAGATCAGCAGCGGATCCAGAACCGCATTGAGCACCGTCGAGCAGGCGAACAGCACGGCAACCGTGCGGTTGTCTCCCTGTGCGTTGAAGCCGAACACCACCGCGAAGAACAGGAACATGGTGAACGAAGCAGACGCGGTAATCGTGAAGTAGTCGAGCGCCAGGGGTAGGATGTTCTGCGCCTCCGCGCCATTCAGCTCCAGCAAGGGGGAGCGGAAGACCAGCGCCACCGTCGTGAAGAATACCGCGGCGATGAAGTTGAGCACGAACGACTGCCCCAGCACCCGCTCGGCGCCGGCGATATCGCGCTTGCCGATGTTCATCGACATCAGCACACCCGAGCCGACGGTGACGCCGATCGTCAGCGCAATCATCGTAAACAGCGTGATCTGCGAGATGCCGACGGCGGCGATGGCGAACTCGCTGAGTCGCCCCACCCACCAGGCGTCCACCAGCCCATACACGGTCTGGAAGAAGATCGACAGCATGGTCGGCCAGGCGATATTCCATGTATGTGATGGGATGGATCCGGTGCTGAGATCTCGTCCGACCATAGGCGCGAAGCGTACTGGCCGCGATCGGCGGCGGCTACCCGACCTGGTCGTTGGCTGGCGGCGGTGCGGTCTGGTCCGGGGGTAGCAGCTCTCCGGCGGCAGCGCGCCCGCGTGCTGACATCTTCTTCAGCGTCTTCTGCAGGATCTCGGCGACCTTCTCGTCAGAACGGTTGGCCGCAAAGTCGCCGAGGTAATACTCCACGAATACCAGGCAGGCGACGTCCTCCAACACCTGAACGTCGGCATCCGGCGGCGCATCGGCCAGCCCTTCCTTGCGGAGTAGTGCGGCAACCGTGGCGGCCTCCGATTCGTCGTAGCCGGCGTCCCGCATCAGCTCGGTGGCGCGGTCGGCGTGGTGGGCGGCCAGCGTCGTTCGCCACCGCAGATAGCCGCGGCGTCCTTCCGGGAAGGTATCCCGCGGGAGCTTCCAGCGCTCGATATGCTGCGCCCGCGCCGCAATCTGCAGCAGTGCCGAGGCGCCCGGACGGTAGGCCGACAGCCGGCGCGACATCCGCTCGGCGTACCGCGGTTCCTTGCGGGTAGGATCTGCGGCGTTGGCAGCGTCGATGAGGCGGAGCGCCTGTTGAAGATCTCCCAGAGCGTTGAGTGTAGCACGCGAGGACCCGCGCGCGATGGCAGGCTGCCGTCCCTGGCAGCGCTCGCCGCCGTGACCGCCGTCGCATCCGTGGCGCCCCCACCTCTCGCCGCGGAACGCGTGACGTTCGCCACGCTGAACATCGCCTACGCCACCCACGCCTCGTTGGAGCAGATCGCCGCCGCCATCCGCGCGCTCGACGCCGACGTGGTCGCGCTGCAGGAAGTTGACCGCTTCACCCGGCGCAGCCCTACCGACCAGGCCGCGCAGCTCGGCCGCCTCCTCGACATGGAGGTCGCCTATGCACCGGCCATCGACTATCAGGGCGGCGAGTTCGGCATCGCCCTGCTGTCCCGCGTGGCGATCGTGGCGATCGTGGCGATGGAGAGCATCCGACTGCCAATTCTCGATTACCACAGCCTGCCGCCGCCGACCCGACTGCTGTTCGGTTGCCGGCAGGACGACATCGAACAGCACCTGCTGCTGACCGCACGGCTGCGGCTGGCCGACGATACGGAGATCAGTGTGGCGACCACGCACCTCGGTCGGTGCGGTGCGACCGAGCGGCTGCCGCAGGCCGCGGCTATCGCGACGCACGCCGTCAGCACGGCGCTGCTGGCGGGCGACTTCAACGCCCGACGCTCCGGCAGGGTAGCCGGCCACCTGACCAGCAACGGCTGGCGGGTGCTGGTAGCCCGCGGCGTCGACTGGATCGTGGGTCGCAGCTGCATCGCCGTGGAAGAGGTGGTACCAGAACCGGCCAGGGTGTCGGATCACCCGTTGGTGGCTGCACGCGTGCGAGTGCAGCCGGCGTGCGTGGTCGACTGATGGCGGCGTTCTTCACCAACCTGGGCTTCAACTTCGTTCTCGGGCTGGGAACGCCGCTCACCGCCGTGTGCGTGCTGCCGCTCTACCCGGGGTTCATCGCCTTCCTGGCCGGCGAGGCCTCGTCCCAGACGGACGGGGGCCGATCGGCGGCGAGGCCCCTCACCCTCGGCCTAGCGGTGGTTGCCGGCACGCTCAGCTTCATGACCACGCTTGGCGTGCTCTTTACCACCCTGCTCCAGATCTCGCTTACCAGGGTGGTCGGCGTCGTATCGCCCATCGCCTTCGGCGTCTTGCTGCTGGCGTCCCTGGTCCTGATTCTGGACCTGGACCTCAGCCGGCTGTTCCCCAAGGTCAACGCTCCCGCGGCGCGCAACTGCACCCTGCGCGCCTTTCTGTTCGGCTTCTTCTTTGGTGCCATCGTCCTGCCGTGCAATCCGGGATTCATCGCGTTCTTCTTCGCCCGGGTCGCCACCGACACCGGCCTCATGTACGTCAGCCAGCTGCTGCAGTTCACCGCTTTCGGTCTCGGCATCGGTGCCCCACTGTTGGTGCTGGCGCTGGGAGTGAGCGGTATCGGCGTTGCCGCGGAGGGCAGGGCAGGTGGCCGGCCACGCTGGAGCGCGGTCGACGTCACCCGCTGGCTGGCGCGGCACAAGACGCTGATCAACCGGGTGGCTGGATCGCTGATGCTGCTGCTGTCACTGTTCTTCCTGGCGTGCGACTTTCACGTGTTCGGTATCGATCTGGCGATCTGCGATCTCTTCATCCGCTGACCGATAGCGGCGGGCGCGGGATGACCGCATGAAGTACCTCGGGGTCCACGTCAGCACCGCCGGCGGCGTGCACACCGCCCCGGAGCGGGCGGCACAGCTCGGCGCCACCGCGTTGGCGATGTTCGTGAAGAATCAGCGCCGCTGGAGCTCGAAGCCGCTCACCGACGAGGAAGCCGGCGCGTTCGCGGAGTCGTGTTGGAACATCGCCTCGACCCTCTCGTCGGAAGCTGTCCGCACGAGTGTCCGAGGCCGCTGCTCCATCGCGTCGAGTTTGGCTTCGAAGCTCGACACCGCAAACTCTGGATTTCCCGCGGTCACTTCGTCGCGTAGCCGGTTCAACTCCGCAATCGCCGCGTCGCGCTCCTCCGTCAGCTCGTCACGCTCCGCCTCCGCG
>CAJWOB010000014.1 GCA_913043885.1 uncultured Spirochaetaceae bacterium
CCGGCCCCTTCGGCACCGCCAGCGGCGCGTCGCGGCTCGCGGTGGACGCCGCCCTACCTCCGGGGCCGGTGGTGGTATACGGCATCTACGACGTCAACGCACTCCAGCTGCGGCTGTTGGCGCGACTTGCCGAGATACGGAGCGTGCACCTGCTGCTGCTGTGGCGACAGGAGCAGGAAGCCCTCGCCTTCGCGGGCGGCATTCTGGCGCGCCTGCGTGCGTGCGGGTGGGGGATCGAGGAGGCCAGCGTCGCAGGCGCCGCGCCGCTGGCGAGAGGCAAGCGGCGCATCATCTCGGCGACCGATCGCCACGCCGAGGTGGAGGAGGTGGTGCGACGGGTGTGGGCGGAGGTCGCCTCGGGCGTCCCGGTGGCCGAGATCGCCATCCTCCATCGGCTCGACCAGTCCTTCGACGACACCGTATGCGCGGTGCTGCGCCGCGCCGGGTTGCCCTTCTATCGCGCCGGCGGCAATCCAGTACGCCGCACGCCGTTGGGACGTGCGGCGATCGGTCTGCTGCACCTGCTCGCCAGCGACGCTCGTCGTACCACGCTGTTGGAGCTGTTGTCGCTTCCCTGCGTGTCGCTCCGATGGATCGACCCGACGCTGTTCCCGAGGCCGGTACGCTGGGAGGCGCTCACCAAGGAAGCGGGCATGGTGAAGGGATGGGCGGAGTTCCGTCATGTGCTGACGTTGCAGATAGCGTTGGCCACCGCCGGCGACGACGAGCTGGCATGGATGGCGTCCCGCCGCGAGGAGGCAGAGGTGCTGCTGCAGGTGGTGGAGGCGTTTGCGGCCGAGGCGGATCGGGCGAGTCGTCAGACTAGTTGGGCCGGGCATGTCGCCTCGTATCTGGATCTGCTGCAGCGCGTGGCACCGGGTGAGCGGGAGAGCGACGGGTTCCGTGCCATTGCCGACCGGCTACGGGGCCTGCAGGCGCTCGATGTCGTGAGCACCCCCGCCGACCCGGTCGCGTTTCGACGGGCGGCGGAGTCGGTGATCCGCCAGGCGGTTGTGTCCGGCGGGTACTTCCAGCGCGATGGGCTGTTCGTCGGCAACGTGTCGGCGGTGCGATTTCTGCGCTTCTCCAGTGTCTTTCTGCTGGAGTGCTCGGAGCGGACCTTTCCGCCGTTGGTGCGAGAGGATCCCCTGCTGCGGGACGGCGAGCGGGCGGCCATCAATCGGCAATCCGGCAGCGCCACCACCTATCTCGCATTGAAGCGCGACCGTATGGAGGAGGAGCGGCTGCTGTTCGAGCTGGCCTGCCAGGCGGCACGAGATCGGCTTACGCTCAGCTTTCCCCGGCAGGCAATTCGCTCCGGAACGCTGCGGCTGCCGTCGGTCTTCGTGTTGGAGGAGGCGCAGTCGCTGGCGGGCACGTTCCTCTCCGCGGACGGGCTGGGCGCCACTCAGGCGGCGTGGTTCGAGCGAATGCCAGCGGCAGTGAGCTTCGGCCGATCCGGGATCGGCCGCTCTGCGAGCGCGGCGGAAGCGGCCGCTGTGGAAGCGACCGACCCGGGATCGGCCGACGCTGCTGCAGAGACGGCGGTGCGCGCACTGGACGAATCGGACCTTCGGCTCCACGTCCTGGAGCACGGTGGCACTCAGGCGGTGCCGGCTATCGAGTCGCTGTGGCCCGGGATCGAAAGGGTCCGCGCGCTGCGAGCGGCACGCCGCGATGCCGGCTTCGGACCCTACGACGGGATGCTCCCCGCCGAGTTGGTGGACCAGGCGGGGGTGCTCACCCGCGACCTGTCTCCAACGGGAGCCTCGGACTACGTTGCCTGCCCCTATCGCTTCTTCCTGGGGCGAGTGCTCGGTGTCCGTGTCCTCCCCGAGCCGGCGGAGACGCTCGAGATCGCCGCCGTCGACCGGGGCAACCTGGTGCATCGCGTCCTGGAGCGCCTGGTCGCCCGCTATCGGGACGGCGAGCCCACCGGAACCTGGGCCAGCTACCTCGCGCGCAACGCCAGTGGTATCGATGCCCTGATCGATGCCGAGCTCACCGGCCTCGCCGAGGGTATCCGCGGGCTGCCGTTGAGTTGGGGGCAGATTCGGCAACAGCTATGGGAGGAGCTCCGGCTCTACCTCGAAACGCAGCTGGCACAGGCGGCGGATGATCCGCAGCTGGAGCCGCTGGACGCCGAGCGGTCCTTCGCCGGTGTGCGGGTGTCGCTCGACGCCGAGGACGCCGCTGCGCCTGCGCTCACCATCGCCGGGCGAGTGGATCGGCTCGACCGCACGCGCGATGGACTGCGGGTGGTGGACTACAAGACCGGCAGCGCAGCACGCCAACGCCCGGACGACTATCGCACCGGTGGCAGCTTCCAGCTGCCGTTCTACCTGCTGGCCGCCAGCGCTCTCCACCCCCAAGGACTGCAGGGCTGCGTGGCCGAGCTCCATTTCGTTAGTGAGCGCGGCAACTTCACCACCATACGGTTGGACGGGGCAGCGCTGGCCGCCGACCCGCGGCTCACCGAGCAGCTGGCTACCATCCGCGCGGGGATCGAGGCGGGCGCCTTCTTCTATCGCCCGGGCACCGCACGCGCCAACTGCAGGTTCTGCGACTTCGCCACGGTGTGTCATGGGCGTGTCGACCGCCACGAGCAACGCAAGCGGGCCGGCAGCCGCGAGGTGCTGGACCGCCACGCGAAGATGCTCGGCGAGCGGCCCGCACGATGAGCCTCCCCGTCGACCACGCCGTCCGGGTCGCTGCGGCCACGGACCTGGCCACCTCCTTCTTCCTGGAGGCTGGTGCCGGCACCGGCAAGACTCGCATTCTGGTCGACCGCGTCGTCGAGATCGTCGCCCGCGGCGCCGGGCAGATCTCCGAGATGGTGGTTATCACCTTTACCGAAAAGGCGGCGGCGGAGCTGCGGTCGCGGGTGCGTGACAGGCTCCACGAGCGGGCCACCGCCGGCGAGTTCGACGAACGCTACCGCTGCCGCCTCGCCTTGCGGCGATTGGCAAACGCCCACATCGAGACGATCCATGCCTTCGCCTCGTCCCTCATTCGCGACCACCCCTTGGAGACGGGAATCGACCCCAACTTTCGGCAGCTGGACGACATCCACGGTGAAATCGACTTCCAGGAGCGGTGGTACGAGTGGATCTGGAACGTGTCGGGAAGCGAGGCCGCCGCGGTGGAGCGTTGCCTGGAGCTGGGGATGTCGCTGGCCACCATCCAGGAGGTGGCCAGGGCGGCAGAGCGGCTGCGGGAGCTATCGTTCTCCCACCTGGAGCAGTCGCCACCGGCTGCGGCAATCGTCGCCGCACGGCTGGGTGAGCTGGTAGAGCGAGCCGGCGATGCCGCCCGGGGTTGCTCCGTGGCCGACGACGCATGCCTGAAGGCGGTGGCGGAGTTGGACGACCGCTACCGGGCACTGGCGGCGCTGCCGCCGCCTCGCCTCGAGCGTGGGCTGCGCGAGCTGCGGCCGCGGCCGCGTCGCGGCAGGAAGAGCAACTGGCTCGACGCCGAGCAACAGCGGCAGGCATTCGTTGCGGTGGAGGAGGCGTCCCAGCTCCTCGACCGCTATCGGCAGGAGGTGAACACTGCCGCGCTCGGGCGCCTGGCGCCAGTGGTCGCGGAGCTGGTGCGGCACAGTGCGCGACACCGCAAGCGCGATGGCCGGCTCAACTTCGAGGACTTGCTGCTGGAAGCGCGCGACCTTGTGGTAGGTAGCCGGCGCGTACGCCGGCAGCTGCAGAGGCGCTTCCGCTATCTGCTGGTGGACGAGTTCCAGGATACCGATCCGCTACAGGCGGAGCTGGTGTTCCTGCTGGCGGCGGAGGAGGAGGTTGCCGGCGAGGCCGGCCGGGAGGAGGACCCGGCCGGTAGCGATACGGACGGGGCGCGCCGAGCTGCGGATGAGCCGTCCGCGCTCGACTGGCGGTCGGTCTCCATGGTGCCCGGCAAGCTCTTCCTGGTCGGCGACCCCAAGCAGTCGATCTATCGCTTTCGCCGCGCCGACATCGACATCTACACCGCTGCCAAGCGCGTGTTCGAGCGCCAACCGGCCGGCGCACGCGTCGCCTCCATCGTGCAGACCTTCCGCGCCGTGCCACAGATCGCCGAATGGGTGAACGACATCTTCGCTCAGGTGCTGGTCGCGCCGGGGCGATTCCCCGACGCCCAGCCAGAGTACGTGCCGATTCAGGCGCATCGCCCCGGTCTCGGCGGATCGCGGGTGCTGCTGCTCTATCCTCGGGTGGGCCTGGAGACCGCCAAGATGTCAGAGCTGCGCGGGGAGGAGGCCCAGGCCATCGCGGCCACCGTCCGCGCCGTGGTGGGATCTGAGGACTGGAAGATCGGGGACGAACGCGTGCCGGGGGCGGCGCCACAGACCATACGCCACGCCGATGTGTGCGTGCTCGTGGACACACGGACGGCGATGACGATCTACACCGATGTTCTTGCCGCCGCCGGTGTCCCCTACGTCCTGGATGGCGGTAAGGAGTTCTTCCAGCGGCAGGAGATTCGCGACCTCGCCGCGATTCTGCGCGTCATCGACGACCCCAGCGACCAGGTGTCGCTGGTGGCCGCACTGAAGGCCGAGGCATTCGCTTGCAGTGACGTGGAGCTGCTTCGCTTCCGGCTCGATGGGGGGCGGCTGAGCCTGTTCGACGGGACCGTCGAGGGTGACAGCCGCGCCGACGCGGACCCGTCGCCGGTTCGGCGCGCTCTGCATCGGCTGCTACAGCTCCATCGGTTGAAGGCGGAGCTGCCGCTACCGGAGCTGGTCGACCGAGTGATGCGCGACACCATGTTGACCGAGCCGCTGCTGTTCTCGCGAGATGGCGCGCGACGGGCCGGCAACCTCCGCCTCATCGTGGAGCGAGCGACCGAGTTTGCGGCCGCCGAGCTGGACGCGCTGCGGCCGTTCATCCGCTGGCTGTCGCAGCGACAGATGGAGGCCGCCGCCGAGAGCGAGGCGCAGCCGGCGGGGGCCGAGCTCGACGCGGTTCGCATCATGACCGTCCACAGCGCCAAGGGTCTGGAATTCCCGGTGGTCATCCTGGCCAAGTTGAGCGGCGGCGTCAGTGGCGACCGTGAGCGGCAGGTGGTAGACCGCGAGCACGGCGTGCTCGAGCTGGAGGTCGGCCCAGAAAGGAACCGATTCCGCACGCCGGGATTTGCGCGGGCGGAGGAGCGGGAGCGCGCTTACCGGGAGGCCGAGGAGGCGCGGCTGCTCTACGTCGCCGCCACCCGCGCGCGCGACCTGCTGGTGGTACCGGTGTACGAGTCGGAGCGGTTCCCGGGCAAGCTGCGCCACCTGCCCATGCTGCCCAGCCAGCTGGCGGCCACCGAACGCGGTGGCGACGCGGCGGCTGGCTATGCGGTCGGCCCGGCCAGCGGCGACGGATCGCTGCCGCGCATCGTGGTGGACGACGAGATCCCGCGGTTGAGCCAGCGATCTGGCCGGCCGGCGTCGCAGGCCGCGCCGCTATCGGTCCAGTTCCCCGAAGACCTGGCAGAGAGGTGGCGGGACGTGCAGACCAGCCGTGCCGCGGCCCTGGAGCACGGACCCGTCTACGCTACCCCGTCGCAGATGGGTCAGGACGGCGTGAAGCTGCCGCGGGAGACGGGGCCTCCCGACTGGGACGAGGACGAGCGCGACGCCGACCTGCAGGACGACGACGGTCAGCCGTTGGCACCCTCGGCGGGGGTGATCGGCGCCGGCAGCTCTTCCTCCGCCCGGCAGCGCGGTACTCTGGTGCACGAGGTGCTGGCGCGCTGCGACCTGTCCGACCTCGCCGACGCGCGGCGGTGGGTGGCGCAGGTGACTGCCGCCAACGGCGCCTCGTACCCGAGCGGCGAGGTCGGCGATCACGTGCTCGCCATCCTACGCAGCGCCGGTGCGGAGCGCGTGCGTGCGGCGGCGGAGCTGCACCGCGAGCTCCCTCTGGTCTACATGTTCGATGACGCTGGCACCGGCGCGACCGCTCCAGCTACCTACGTGGAGGGCTACGTGGACCTGGCCTTCGAGGAGGCGGACGGCTGGGTGGTGGCGGACTACAAGACCGACCGCATCCCGACCGGTGGCGACGTGGCAGACCTGGTGGAGCGTTATAGGCCGCAGCTGGCTGCCTATTCCGCCGGGCTGCGCGCCGCGGGGCTGACGGTTCGCGAGACGGTGCTGTGGTTCTCGGCTACCGGCGAGATGGTCAGCGTCGACACGGTGGACAACGCGCCAGCGATCCGCGATAACCAGCGCTAGCATGCCGACTCGGAATCGACGCAGAGGATCCCAACGGTGAAGGCGATCGAGTTCGCCGCGCCCCGTACGGCGCAGCTGATCGACGTGGCCGAGCCGTCCGCCCCTGGACCGGGCCAGGCGCTGGTCCGCTCCCACTCGATGGGTGTGTGCGGCACCGACGTCAGCGCGTTCCTCGGTAGGTTCCCCTTCTTCGACTTCCCCCGTATTCCCGGCCACGAGCTCGGCGTCGAGGTGCTGGCGGTGGGCCCGGGCGTGGAGGCGGTCGCCGCGGGAGACCGGTGCGCGGTGGAGCCGTACCTCAACTGCGGCACCTGCTATGCCTGCCGGCGCGGTGCCACCAACTGCTGTCCCCAATTGAGCGTTATTGGGGTGATGGAGAACGGCGGCCTGTGCGAGCGCTTTGTGATCCGCGCCGACAAGCTGCATCCGTCCCCCTCGCTCTCGTTCGAGCAGCTGGCGTTGGTCGAGACCTTGGGTATCGGCTGCCACGCCATTGGACGCGCACAGCCGGTGGCCGGCGAACGGCTGCTCATCGTCGGCGTCGGCCCGATCGGCCTGGCCGCGTTGGAGTTCGCGCGGCTCGCGGAAGCCGATGTCACCGTGGTGGACACGCAGGCGACGCGGCTGGCTTTCTGCGAAGAGAATTACGGCATCGCCAACTGCATCGACGCGTCGGCGGCGGGCGGCGCCGAGGGGGTGGAGGAGCAGCTGAGCGACCTGTCGAACGGCGACATGTACCGGACCGTCATCGACGCGACCGGCAGCAGCAAGGCGATGGCCGCCTCGATCGGCTACGTGGCCTCAACCGGGACGCTGGTGTTCCTGGGCCTCACCCGCGACGAGATCAGCTTCCCACAGCCGATCATGCACAAGGCTGAGATCCAGATTATGGCGTCACGCAACGCCCTTCCCGACGACTTCCGGCGCATCATCCGACTGATCGATGAGGGCGCGATCGACACCGATACGTGGATCAGCCACCGTACGTCGTTTGCCGAGGTCCCGGAGACGTTCGAGAGCTTCACCCGGCCGGAGACGGGGGTGGTGAAGGCGATGATCGACGTGGCCGGCGTGTAGCCGACCCCGGCGTCGCGGCTAGCGCCGGATGCGGGCGCTGCCCCCGGCGGCCAGTGCCCGCACCTGGTATAGGGTCGCCATGGTGGTGTCGCCGGGGAAGCTGGCAATCAACGCGCCGTGGGCCCACCCCAGCTTGACCGCCTCTTCGGGCGACTCGCCGGACATGATCCCGTAGAATAGGCCGGAAGCGAAGCCGTCTCCGCCTCCCACACGGTCCAGGACGTCCAGCTCGCAGGTCGGTGCGGTGTAGGACTTGCCGTCGATCCACGCAACAGCGCTCCAGGTGTGGCGCTGCGTCGAGTGCACCTCGCGAAGCGTGGTCGCCACGGTCGAGATGCGGGGGAACGCCTCCACCACCTGCTCGATCATGCCGAGGAACGCACTCGGATCCAGCTTCGAGGTGGCCTGCGCGTCGGGGCCCTGCAGGCCGAGTCCGAGCTGCAGATCCTCCTCGTTGCCCACCAGCACGTCGACGTGCTCGACGATGCGCCTCATGGTTCGTTGCGCCTCTTCCACGCCGCCGCTCGACTGCCACAGCTTCGCGCGATAGTTGAGATCGAACGACACCACCGCACCGGCGTCGTGGGCGGCGTTCATCGCCTCGATGATGAGGTCCGGGGTGTGAGGGGACAGCGCGGCAAAGATGCCACCGCTGTGCAGCCAGCGGAGGCCGTCGCCCATGATGGCGCCCCAGTCGAAGTCGCCGGGGCGGAGCAGGGCCGCCGCCTCATTGGCGCGGTTGTAGAACACCTCCGGGGCGCGCACGCCGTAGCCGCGGTCACTGTAGACGGTCGCCATGTTCGGTCCGCGCACGCCGTCGTGCTCGTAGGTCTTGTAGAACGGCCGCACGCCCATTGCGAGCACACGCTGGGATATGAGGTGGCCGATCGGATAGTCCACCATGGCGGCGGCGATACCGGTGGTCATGCCGAAGCAGCGCGCCAGGTTGGCGGCACAGTTGAACTCCCCGCCGCTGACGTGTATCTGGCACGCGTCCGCCTCGCCGAACGGGATCTGCCCGGGATCGAGGCGATTCACCAACGCACCAACTGATAGAAGATCGAGTCCAGCCATCTAGAATTCCAGGTTCGCGGTGATTCTACGCCCCTCGTCCTGCAACGTCTTGCGATAGGCGGCCACCCGCTTGCGTGCCACGTCGCGGTCCTCGTTATCGAGGGTGAGGTTCAGCAGGTCGATGAACCACGGGGTCTTCTGGCCGGCCAGCACGTAGGACTCGGCGATGTCCCGGGCGATGGGGAGGGTAGTGGCCTTGGAGTCGCCGGGCACGTCGCGGTCGTCGGCCGCCTGCAGCTTGGCGTACTCCTCATCGAGCAGGCGCTCGAAGGTCTGCGCCGAGAATGGTGCGCCAGACCCGCCCGGTGCGCCCGACCCGTCCAGCGACGCTCCCTTGCGCAGCCATTCCCACAGGATACTCAGCCGGATCTCCCCGGTCGCCATGTCCTCCATCAGATAGAGCACATCGTCGTTGGCGAAGTGGTCGGCCGGCTTGCGCGCCGCTGCCTGCAGCCCCTGCCCGAAGGCGTTGCCATACTGCATGGCGACGCTCAGAAGATCGCGGGCACCGGTTTCCGTCCGTGGGGCCTCCTCCAGTTGCACCAGCGCGGCTGCATCCGCCTCGCCATAGGCCAGCGGCGGGAGCTCTCTTCCCAGCTGGTTGGCCTCGCCGACCTCCTCCCAGACCGGGCGCACCACGTGCACCATCTTCCAGTGCGCCACCCACTTGCCGCTGGCGCCCGCCACCCGCTCGCGTCGCGCCCCGGCCACTGCCTTGGCCATCGACGCTTCGACCCCGGCAGGGGAGCCGACAGGTATGTTGGGCTCCATCCCGCCCTGCCACAGCGCATAGCCGCCGGCCCGGTCGGCGGTGTTGGTGGTGCGACGTACCCGGTCCTCGTAGCTGCGCATATAGCCGTAGGTCATGGTAATCGCGTCGATGTTGGGATTGATGAACCCCGGCACGCCGGCCATGGCGTCGGCGACGCTGTTGATGTAGTCCCAGCGCCCGGTGTTGAAGCCGACGAAGTGGCCGCCGAGCGCGGCGCGAATCTCCATTAGCTGGAAGGCGGCGTCGATCTGTTCGACCAGCACGTACGTCTTGATGGTGTCGTGGTCCAGGCCGAGCGCGGCCTCCGTCTCGTCAAGGAGGCGGGCCCAGCAGGCGGCCTCGGCGGCGGTCTGGATCTTGGGGAGGTAGAGCACCACCGAGCGTCCCGCGGAGCGGAGCCGTGCGGCGTTGCCGCCGACGTAGAGGACGAGGTTCACGAGCGATGCCGACAGGCCGGTACCGTCGGCGAAGCGCACGTGCCGGTCATCGAGGTGGAGGCCCCGCGCGCGGAAGATCCCCGTGGTGAAGTCGAGCTGGCTGCGCCAGTCCGCAATAATCGGGCGGCCGAAGAAGCCGTTGGCCTACTCGTTCATCTCAGCGCCCACCTGCTCGGCGGCGCGGAGCAACACCTCGTCCCGGGCGAGTGCAACGCGGATATTGCGCTGGTTGTCCAGCGACATGGCCTGCACCTGTCCGAGGGCGTCCTCGCCGCCGAACATCCAGCCGTCGTCACCCGACAGCAGGGCATAGGCGACGTTGCGGATGCTCCTGTCGATGGGGGCGCGCGGCTTGGCCGCCGGGCCGGTGCCCTGTATCCACTGTCGCTGCAGGTCGTCGGGGATGGGCGAGCCGACGAAGTCGCCGGCCCGGGCCGCGGCGACGCTGATCTCGGTGCCATCGATGATGTGCGCGGGGTCGAGGAACGCCGGGCCATGACCGGCGCGGTGGCGTTCCTCCCGTCTCCGCATGCGCTGCGACATCAGGGCGAGCCGCTGCGCGTTCAGCGGCGCCAGGGCGGAGAGAGCCTCCCGCGCCGCTGGCGTGAACAGGTCCTCGTAGTCGGTGGCTACCGTGCCGCGGAATTCGAGGTCGGCCACCTACTCGTACACGTAGACGGCGGCGTCGCCACCCGGCTCGGCGCCCAAGCTGATGTCCGTCGCACCGACGACCGCCAGTCCGTCGTCGTCCATCGCCACCGACCGCCCCAGGTAGTCGCCGGCGACCAGTCCATCCGGGATCAGCTCCTCGACGCGTTCCCATGTGAGTGGACCGGTGCGTTCGTAGAGATACACGGCCCCGGCGTCGTCACCGTTGTCGTTCTTGAACACCGCACCGATGAGCGCGTGGTCTCCCTCGATCGCCACCGAGACACCAAACCAGTCCCCGGTATCGGCTGTGTCGGCCAGGATCTGCTCGGGAGGATCGGCGTCCCAGTTGTCGCCGGCACCTCGCTCGAACGCGTACACCGCCCCTGCTTGATCGGCGCCGTCCCGCGTACCCAGCGGCTCTCCCACCAGTACGTAGTCACCACCGATCGAAGACGAGAGCCCGAACCAGCTGTTGTTCTGAGGAGTCGGCGACACGATATGGTCGGACAGCTCCCAGCTGTCGAGGACGCGAAGGTAGATGTACGCGGCGCCCTCGTCTGGAGTTGCTCCGGCCTCGCCGTGGGCACCGACGAGGATCTCGTTGGCGCGAAGCTCCACCGACTGACCGAAGTTTGCGCTGCTCTTGTCCGGGGTCGCTCCGGGGTCGAGCCGTGAGTCGTAGCCCCAGGAGCCGCCGGCCCAGCGGAACAGGTACACGGCTCCGTAGTTGTCGTTTGCGGCGCCGCCCAAATCGTCTTGAAAGGAGGTCGCCGCGATCCAGTCACCGTGGATCGCCACCTCGTAGCCGAGGCGATCGTTGGTCACCGCGCCCTGGCCGAAGTCATCGATGTTGAATGAGCTGTCTTCGGTCCATGAGTTCCCGCCGGTTCGCTCGAATATGTAGATGCTGTCGTCGTCGTCGTCGTCGTCGGCGGCGCCCACCACCGCCCAGTCGCCGCTGATGCCCACCGCCTGCCCGAAGCGATCGTCGGCGGTAGCGTCGCTGCCGGTGAGCTTGGTACCCGTATCGAAGCTGCCATCCGCCTGCCGACGGAAGATCCATGCGGCGCCGCCACCGGTGGCGTACGGCGCGCCGACGATGACGAAGTCGCCATCGACATCCACGGCCCAGCCGAAGCTCGAGTTGGCCGAGCCCGCCGGTTCCAGCCGCTCGACCAGAGTGGTGATGGGCGGTGCCCCGAACAGCGAATCGGTGAGGTAGGCGAGCAGCTGATTGGCGGTGCATTCCGCCAGCAACAGCACACCCGTCCCCGCGGCGAGCAGTCGTGGCCGCGCTCTCAGTCCTCCCACAACAGCACCTCCTGTCCCTCGGACGCCCGCACCGTGCCGCTACTGTCGACGTCCACGGAGCCGTGCCGCTCCGCGACCGCCGGCGCTACCGCCACCAGCTCCTGATAGAAGCGATCCGCTTCCCGCTGGTTGCGTAGGCGTTCGTGCACCTGCACCAGGCCCAGCAGGACGCTGCTGTTCTGCGGCGACCGCTCGTGCGCGCGCTGGTAGAGCTCGAGCGCCTGCAGTAGATCACCGTCTACCAGGTGGATATTGCCGAGGTTGAACAGCGCCGGTGTGTATTCACCGAGCGCCACGGCACTCTCGAAATGGCCGCGCGCCTCACCAAATCGCCCGAATCTTGCGTACAGCGTCCCGACGCGGTTGAACACCCGTGGGCCCCGCGCCCCCCCTTCGATGCGTGCCAGCAGCTCACCGGCCCGCTCCTCGATCTCGCTGTCGACAACGGCCACCAGCTCGTCGACATACGCAGCGCGCAGGGGCTCGAGCTCGGGCAGCGGCACCGTGTCATCCCCGGGTAACCCGACCGGCGCAAACTCCTGCCACGCTTCCGCCAGCTCGGCGAAGTTGGCCTCGTCGCGCGGTTCGTGCTGCCGCCACAGGCGGGCACCGACCTCCCACGCGTGCGAGAACGGCTGCTGCGTGCGGGTAACTTCCACCGGGAGCCACACCGTGTCGTCGCGGACGATGAGGTCGTCGGGGCGCGCGAAGGTGCGCGCCGCGGTGTCGACGTCCATGCCGAGCTTGATGGCCACGTAGATATGCCTGGGCACGGTAACGAACGCGGTCTCCACGCTCACCGCCTGCAGCATCGCCGCGTAGAGGATCGACAGGTCATCGCAGTCGCCCGATAGGAAGGTCAGTGTCTGGCGCGGGAACTGCAGGAGGTCGATCGCCTCCTCGTTCTGCACGTACTCGATGTAGGGAGTGGTCGGATCGGGAACGTAGTTGATGCCGTGCACCGCCAGCGCGGTCTGGAGGCTCAGGTCGACGCCGCGGTTATCGTGCTGGCGTACCAGCGACGCCACGTTCTTGGCGAACTGCAGCACGGTGGGGCCCTTTGCGGTGACGAACGCCGCCGCGCGCCGGTCATCGTCTCACACGCAGGCGTTTCGGTTCTCCAGACGCACCGACTTGATGTGCTGCGCCTCCTTGCGGTCGCCGCGCAGGTCGTAGCTGACGCTGATCTCCGCCGGCACCACGGTGCTCTCGGTGATGGCCAGCACCTCCTCGTTGAACAGCGCAAACAGCTCGATCTCGGCGCTGTCCCCGGCGCCGAGATCGGTCGGGACCGCGTACTGTTTGGGGCTGTCCATGTAGCGGCGGATATTCACCGATACCCGCAGGTCCGAAATGGGCGCCCGCTCGCCGTTGTGGACGACGAAGCTGCCGATCGGGTTCTTGTCGTAGCATCAAAATAGAAGACAGGGAGCACGTTGCCGGTGGACACCGACTCGAACTCCAGGAGCGATGGCCGCACGCTGGCATCCAGCGTTGGCAGCTCCGTCAGTGGGATGCGGTACGAGGTCCCCACGTGCGCAGATACCTCGTTGAGCAGCGTCGTTGGCACGCCCAGATAGCTGCGCCACGAGGCCCCGAGGCCGACAGCCAGCTCTGGGGTCAGCCGAAACTGCAGCTGCCCACCGCCGGTAACGTACGGGTTGCCGCCGGCTACGGTATTGCCGTCGTCGTCCTCGGTGAGGCCGTAGTAGTAGCCGCCGTGGGCGTACAGCCCGGCCTCGAGGCGGCCGGCGATCGGAAACTCGCTGCCCACCCCGGCGCTGACGGCGAAGGTGTGCAGTGACTTGTCGGTTCCCTGGCGCCACTCGGCCGGCAGCGCGGTCGGATCGACCAGGGCCAGCCCATAGGTGAGATCCAGATCCACCGTCAGTGGAAAGCCGATGGGCGGCTGATAGGCAGCTCCCAGCCGACCGGAGCCGCCTACTGTCTGATAGAAGGTGGCGTTCTCGGCGACCGGGAAGTCGACCGCCGGCCGCAGGTGTAGCGCTATTTAGGAGGGGGCGCTCTGCCCGCCGGCGCTCACCGCCGCGGCGAGAATCATAGCGGCAGCCAGCGCCGCAGCAGTCCGCATCGTTGTTTCGTTCACTTTCTACCCCCGAACATAGCACGCTTGTCGCCGGCCTCATCGCGCTCGTCTATCATGGCCGTGTGGGCGCCGCCGGAGAGCCGCTAAGCAGCCGAGGTCACAGCACCGCGGCCGACGCAACGCCGCCGGGCGTATAGCAGGCGCTGACGTGATTCGCATCGTCGTCGCCGACGACCACCCCTTGGTTCGTGATGGCCTGCGCTACCTGGAAGCCGACGAGCCCGACATTTGCGTGGTGGCGGAGACGCCCCACGAACACCTTGCGGAGCGGGAGCTCGCCGTCATTCGCCTGCTCGGCGGCGGCCGCACCGTTTCGGAGATCGCCGAGCAGCTGTCACGCAACCGCAAGACCATCAGCACTTACCGCGCGCGGCTGCTCGAGAAGCTGAGTCTGTGCAACAATGCCGATCTCGCCCGCTACGCTGTCAAACATCAACTGCTGGAGTAACAGACATGGGACGGATTTTCCTGCAAAAGACCCTTAGCAATCCTGAGTTCGCCGGTGAGAAGCGCGAGAAGCTCCTGGAGGGCCTCGGTCGTATCGGCGAGGTTGTTCCCGAGCCGCTGCCGGAGGTGACGGCGGCGGACGCCGAGGGAGCGGTGGCGTCGATCGCCGGGGGCGCCCTATATACGGACGAATTCTACGCCGCCGCCGAGGACATGCGGGTGGTGGCCCGCTGGGGAGTCGGCTTCGACAAGGCCAACGTCGCCAGCGCCACACGGGAGGGCGTGCTAATTACCATCTCGCCCGTCCACACCGACACCGTGGCGGAGTACGCCGTCGCGCAATGGCTGGCCACGCTCAAGCGGGTCTACACGCTCCACGCCATGGCCCATGACGGCGACTTCAGGCTGCTCAAGTCCTACGACGTGCAGGGCAGCACGCTGGGGCTCTACGGATTCGGCCGGATTGGCCAGGAGGTGGCCAAGCGGGCGCGCACGCTCCTCGGTCCCGATGGAACCCTGCTGGTGAGCGACCTGCGTCCGGATATCGCCGAGGTCGCCGCACGCTACGACGCCGAGGTGGTCGGGTCCCCGGCCGAGCTATTTGCACGTTCCGACACCGTGTCGCTGCACGTATCCGGTGCCGACCCGATCGTGGACTACGCGCTGCTCAGCCAGATGCAGCCGCATGCCTCACTGATCAACCCGTCGCGGGCCAACCTGGTCAACGACCAGGACATGGCGCGGGCGCTAGACGAGGGCAAGCTCTACTACTACGTGATGGACGACCCGCCCAAGGGGCTGCAAGAGGTGCATCGCGGCAATCCGCGCGTCATCTGCACTAACCATGCGGCCGGCATTACGCAGGAGTCGGTGGAACGGCTCGACGCTACCTGCGTCGGGCAGGTGGAAGCCGCAATTGCTGGCCGGCGCCCCGACCACATCCTGAACCCCGAGGCGCTGGACCATCCGCGGGTCCGCAGCTGGCTGCGGGAGTAGCATTTCCCTCGAAAGAGTTTAGCACCAAGGGCGTTACTCGATAGTCTTCCGCGCCCCCAAGTCGCCACACTATCCTACAAAAAAGTAGCATCTACTCGTATAACATACAATAATGTAGGTTATACGGCCCCATTGAGATGGGTTCTGGTAGAATGTTGAAAGATGGCATGGTTATTGCTTTATAGATCCCTATGAGTGCGGTCGATACTGGTTTCATTCTCGTTGCGAGTGCGTTGGTGTTCCTGATGACACCTGGGTTGGCGTTTTTCTACGGAGGCTTAGTTGGGCGCCAGAACACGCTTACGCTCATGGCGCAGAACCTGATCTCGCTAGGGGTGGTAAGTCTTCTTTGGGCGCTTGTCGGATTCTCGCTTGCGTTCGGGGATAGCGTCGGCGGCATTTTGGGTGATCTCCGCTATTGGCTTTTTCGAATAGAGCCGCGTGCGGTGCATCCCGATCTGACCATTCCTTCATGGACTTTCTTCATCTTCCAGGGGATGTTCGCGGTAATCACGCCGGCGCTTATCACCGGCGCGTTCGTCGATCGCTTCCGGTTTAGTAGTTACCTTGTCTTCCTCTCCATCTGGAGCCTTGTTGTCTACAGTTTGCTCGCCCATTGGGTGTGGGGCGGCGGCATTCTTGCAGATATGAGTTGGTTAGGCCTTGAGCAGGGATCAATCGACTTCGCTGGCGGCACCGTGGTGCATATCTCAGCTGGCATGGCAGCCCTTGCGGCGGTCCGAGTGCTCGGTAACCGAAAAGCACAGACTCCTCCTCACGATATCCGCTTTGTTATTCTTGGTGCCGCCCTGCTGTGGTTCGGATGGTTCGGCTTTAACGGTGGCAGCGCACTAGCCGCTGATGAGACCGCATCGTTGGCATTTGCTAACACCCACCTGTCGGCCTCAGCCGCCATGGTAGTTTGGATGTTCATCTCGTGGCGTCATAAGGGCAAGCCAAGTATTATCGGAGCACTCACCGGAGCGCTCGCCGGACTCATCGCCGTTACCCCGGCCGCGGGATTCGTAACACCCGGCTGGGCGGTGGTCATTGGGGCATCTGCGGGTGCGGTGTGCTACGGCGCGGTGCTCTTCAAGGAGAAGAGAGGCTGGGATGATGCTCTCGACGTGTGGGCAGTCCACGGTGTGGGTGGCATCCTCGGTGCGATCCTTACCGGCGTGTTCGCCACCCCGGGTGGATTGGCTGGTGCCGGGGGGCTTATCTACGGAAGCGGCGGTCTATTCGTCGCTAACCTAATCGCTACAATAATTAGCGTGATCTACGCCTTTGTAATGACCTGGGTCATCCTGAAGGTGCTCGGGACGGTAATGCGTCTGAAGCCGGAGAGCGACGAGATCCAGGCAGGGCTGGACCTGACCTTCCACGGCGAGCGCGCCTTCGACCATTAGTCGGGGATAGCGCGCCGCATACCGGGCAGCTGGCCGTCGCGCTAGCGGCC